>JAFAZJ010000156.1 GCA_019239835.1 Alphaproteobacteria bacterium
GGCCAGGGCGAGACGCCGATGACCATCAGCCATCTCAGCCGCGCCGTGCACGCCGATCGCCAGCATCCGCGCTGGGAGCAGCGGCTGGCCTCCGCCGGCCTGCCCGACACCTGCATGGAGGTGCGCGTGGTCGACGAGGACGGCAAGCCGATGCCCACCGGCGAGGTCGGCGAGATCATCGTGCGCGGCGACACGGTCATGGACGGCTACTGGAAGAATCCCGAGGCGACGGCGAAGTCGCTGCGCGAGGGTTGGCTGTGGACGGGTGACGTTGGCTGCTTCGACGAGGAGGGCTTCCTGACCTTGAAGGACCGCTCGAAGGACATGATCATATCGGGCGGCAGCAACATCTATCCGCGCGAGATCGAGGATGTGCTGAACATGCATCCCGCGGTGCTCGAATGCTCGGTGGTCGGCCGCCCGCATCCGGAATGGGGCGAGGAGGCGGTGGCCTTCGTCGTGCCGCGCGAGGGCAAGGCGGTGACGCCGGCCGAGCTCGACCAGCTCTGCCTCGACAACATCGCGCGCTACAAGCGGCCCAAGGAATATCGCTTCATCGACGCGCTGCCGAAGAACAACTACGGCAAGATCCTCAAGACCGACCTGAGGACCAAGCTGTGATGCGGTGGATCGTGCCCTTCGTCCTCGCGCTTCTCATGGCCGCGCCGGCCGCCGCACAGGGCTGCTCGTGCCAGCCGCAATCCGTGGCCGAGCTGGCCCCGCATCTTGCGGTCATCTTCGAGGGCACGGTCGTGGGCCGTCCGACGCAGGTTCCGGTGACGTCGGCCGCCGCGGTGAACGCACGCAACGCCTACCGCTTCATGGTGCGGCGCGTGTGGAAGGGAGACGTGGGACCGGTCTTCTCGGTCGCCTATCCGGTGCGGGACTGGGCCAATTGCGGCGTCGAGCTGGGGGAGGGGCAGACTCTCGTCGTGGGCGCCAATCCCTATCGCGAGCCAGGCCTGCCGATGGAGTCCGATGGCTGCCTGATCATCAACATGAATCCGCCCGGCGTCGATCCGGTGCGCAGTCTCGGTCCGCCGCGCCTGGAGCATCCGCAGTGAAGCTGGCCGTGCTCGCCCTGACCCTGCTGGCCGCCCCGGCGCTGGCGCAGGACGGGTGGCACGGTCATGGCCATGCAGAGCAACACGAGTGGTATCGCGCGCTCGTGCATCCTTTCACCGGCCGGCCATGCTGCGATGATCGCGACTGCCGGCCGACGCGCGGTTATCTCGACGACGACGGCATCTGGCACGCCATGCTCGACGGCCGCTGGGTGGTCGTGCCGGCCGATGTCGTGCTCAAGAAGACCTCGCCCGACGGCCGCAGCCATATCTGCGCCAACGAGCGCGGCATGATCTTCTGCTTCGTCGGCGGCGTGCCTAAGAGCTAGGGCGCCGCCTCGCCGATATCGGGATGCGTGCCCGGCGGCGGCGTGCCCAGTGCTGGCCGCGTGTCGTATTTCCAGCGCGCGAAGGGACCGTCCTGGCGGACATAGAAGAACATCGCCTGCAGTCGCCAGTCGCCTTGCAGTGGTTCGCGCCAGTGCGGACGCTCGCGGCCGGCGTAGACGAGGATGTCGCCCGGCGCGAGGTCGATGGACTCGATCGTGCCGTCGTGCGTCTCGAGCAGGATCGGCCACGGCGTCGAATCGCTGCCATCGACCGCGGCGGTGATCGCCACCTCGCAGGAATCGCGGTCGGTGTGCGCAGTGAGCCTGGTGCCGCGCGGGTAGAGGCGCAGGTAGGAGAAGGTCGGCCACAGCGCCGCGCCGCCGGTGGCGTGCGCGATCATCGGCGCGAGGAACTCCATGACCGTGTCGACCGGCTTGTGGCCGTACCAGCCGGTGCTGCCTTCGGATTCGCCGTCGGTCTCGCGCCAGTCGCCGCCGCGCGCACGGTCGAGCAGCGGCGCAGCGACCTGCTTGAGGCTTTCGCGTAGCGGGGCGATCAACCCGCCGCGCAGCACGCGAAAGCCTGTCTGCTGGTAGTCGCCGGCCAAACCGGGCCTCAGCGCCCCTTGAACACGGGCGTGCGCTTCTCGCGGAACGCGCGGCCGCCTTCCTGGCCGTCCTCGCTTACCCGCACGCGCTCGAGATCGACCATGGCGTGGCCCATCAGCTCCGACGGCCCCTTGGGCAGCACCTGCTGGGTGATGAAGCGCTTGATGGTGCTCAGCACCAGCGGCGCGTAGGTCGCGAGCTCCTGGCCCCAGGCGACGGCTTCCTCGACCTGCTTGCCGACCGGCACCAGCTTGTTGACCAGGCCGACGTCGTAGGCGCGCTTCGCCTCCATCGGCTTGCACATCATGATGATTTCCATCGCGATCTTGTGCGGGATGCGACCGGCCAGGCCGGAGATGATGCCGCCGGTGAAGCCCAGCTTGGCTTCGGGATAATAGAACTTCGTGCTCTCGCTGGAGATGCAGAGGTCGGCCATCATGGTCATCACCATTGCACCGCCGACCACCCAGCCCGAGGTCGCGGCGATCACCGGCTTCTCGGTCTGGATGCCGACGGTGGGGATGCAGCGCCACAGCTCCGGCAGGTCGGTGACGTCGGCGCCGGCCGAGAAGTTCCGGTCGCCGGCGCCGGTGATCACCGCGACGCGCTGCGCGTCGTCGGCATCGAATTCGACGAAGGCGGCCTGCATGTCGGCCGCCACCGCGCGGCTGATGGCGTTGCCCTTGTCCGGGCGGTTGATGGTGAAGACGGTCACCGCGCCCTGGCGGTCGACCTTGACGACGTCACTCATGAGACTCCTTGCCTAGATCTTGATGTTGGCCTTCTTGATCACATCGGCGAATGCCTTGCTCTCGACCGCGACCCGATCGCGCATGTCGTCGGCGTTCAAGTAAGTCGGCCGCAATCCGCCGGCATGCATCTTTTCCTTCACGGCCGGATCCTGCATCGCCTCGCCGATCGCCTTCGACAGCTTGTCGACGATGGGCCTGGGCGTGCCCGCAGGGGCCATGACGCCGTACCAGCTGTCGGCCATGTCCTTGCCGTAGCCGGCCTCGCGCAACGTGGGGATGGTGGGATGATCGGGGTGGCGCTGCTCGCCCAGCATGGCGAGGCCCTTGAGCTTGCCCGACTTCACGTAGGGCAGGACGAGCTGGTCGAACTGCAACTGCACTTCGCCCGCCAGCACCGCCTGCAGGGCCTGGGCGCTGCCCTTGTAGGGCACGTGCACCAGGTCGATGCCTGCCTCGAACTTGAACGTCTCGCCGAAGAGCTGGGTGATGGTCGCCATGCCCGAGGAGCCCCAATGCACCTTGCCGGGATTGGCCTTCACATGCGCGACGAGCTCGGCGACGGTGCTGGCCGGCACCGAGGGATGCGCTGCCAGCGCGCCCCACGACGTCCCCGTGCGCGCCACATGCACGAAATCCTTCACCGGGTCATAGGGGATCGGCTGCAAATGCGGCGTGATGCAGACCATCGCGACCGTCATGCCGAGGATGGTGTAGCCGTCGGCCGGTGCGTTCTTGACGATCTCCGCGCCGATCGCGCCCGAGGCGCCGCCGCGGTTGTCGAAGATGAAGGGCTGCCCGAGCATCGACTGCACCTTGTCGAGCACGAGGCGGGTCGAGATGTCCGTCGGGCCGCCTGGCGGATAGGCGATCACCACGCGCACCGGCTTGGTGGGCCATTCGCCCTGCGCGATGGCCGGGGCCGCGAGGCTCGTCGCGGCGGCGCCGGCAAGCAGCGTGCGGCGGCGCAGCCTCATCGATGTATCCGTCATGGCGTATGCTCCCAACGTTTGTTCATTGTTGTGCGTTTCAGTCAGACCGGGCCGAAGCGCGCCTTGGCCGTCACCACCATGCAGCCCTTGCCCATCTCCAGCACCGCGACGCGCTCGGCCTCGAGCGTGGCGACGAAGGACGCCTCGTGCGCGAACCAGCTGAGATAGCTTGCGGCATGCCCCAACGCCTCGACGTCGCGGCCCTTCAGCGACGCATGGCAGCGCAGGCCTTCGACCATCGCGCGGCCACGCTTCTCGTCGAACGGCACCCAGTCGGCGGCCTTGTCGCTGGCATCGTCGATGGCACCGACGACCACCGCGGCCGCGCCGCTGGGCAGGCGATGGATCGCCATGCGGATGCCGGGTGCGTCGCCCACCGCCGCCGGCTCGCCCGAGGGAATGCCGAAGACGCCGATCACCTGCTTGACGTCGGCGTCATTGATCTCGCCCACGAAGCTGGAGCCCAGCGTCATCGGCGGCAGGAAGCCCGGGCGCGGCGGCAACGGACCTTCGACGCGCGCTGCCAAGGCGCTGACGAGTTCACGATCATCCACGCTGCGACTCCTCGAATCCTGAAAGCGGCGCGAAGCTTCACACAGGACGCGCCGGGGCGCTAGGCTTCGCGGCACCAGCGAAAGGAACGGTTTCACATGGGTACGCGGCTGAAGGACAAGGTGGCTGTTGTGGTGGGCGCCGGCTCGAGCGGGCCGGGCTGGGGCAACGGCAAGGCCACCGCCGTGACCTTCGCGCGCGAGGGCGCCCGCGTCTTCTGCGTCGATCGCAATCTCGCCGCCGCCGAGGAGACGGTGGGCATCATCAAGGGCGAGGGCGGCGAAGCGGTGGCCTTTGCCGCCGACGCCAGCAGCTCGGCCGACGTGAAGGGCATGGTGCAGGCTTGCCTCGGCACATGGGGCCGTATCGACGTGCTCGACAACAATGTCGGCATCAGCCGCGACGGCGGGCCGGTCGAGCTCGAGGAAAAGGACTGGGACCTGGTCTTCGACGTCAACGTCAAGAGCTTCTTCCTGACCTGCAAGCATGTGCTGCCGGTCATGGAGGCGCAGCGCAAGGGCGCGATCATCAACGTCTCGTCGATCGCCTCGCTGCGCGCGCCGCGCGGCATCCGCTACATCGCCTACAACGCCAGCAAGGGTGCGGTGAACAGCTTCACCCAGGCGGTGGCGCTGATGTACGCGGAGAAGGGAATCCGCTGCAACGCCATTCTGCCCGGCCTGATGCACACGCCGATGATCGACATCCTGAAGAACCAGTACGCGGCGGGCGACTACGACAAGATGATCGCGATTCGCGACCGCGCCTCGCCCACCGGCAAGATGGGCACGGCGTGGGATACGGCCAACGCCGCGCTATTCCTGGCGTCCGACGAAGCGGCCTACGTCAACGGCCACCTGCTGATCGTCGACGGCGGCATCACGATCAGGGCGTAGTCGGCGTCGGCGGGCGCAGCCTGGGCTCGACGAAGCGCCGATAGACCCAGCTGCCGATGAAGACGATGGCGAAGATGCGGAACAGGTGGTGGGTGGCCACCATGGCGATGTCGGCATGCAGCGCCAGGCCCACCAGGCTCATCTCGGCGAAGCCGCCGGGGGCGTAGCTGAGCGCGATGTCGTCGGTCGGCAGCCCGCTCAGGAAATGGCCGAGCTGGGCGAAGGCAACGGCGACGACGATCAGCAGGATAGCGGAGAAGAAGCCGAAGACCATGTCGCGCGCGACGTCGCGGAAGACGGCGCCGACGAAGCGGCAGCCGATCGCCGAGCCGATGATGACCTGGGCGAAGGCCACCAGCTCGCCCGGCGGCTTCGACGCCGTCCAGCCCATCAGGTGCACGATGCCGCTGGCCAGCATCGGGCCGAACATCATGCCCGCCGGCATCTTGATGCGCGTGGCGATCGCCGCGCCGATCGCGCCGCAACCGATCAGGATCGCCACGTCGCGCAAACTGTGCGACGGCGCCGCCGAGGCCTGGAACACCGACGACACCGTGCCGTACATCAGGCGATAGAAGAACGGGATCACCGTGACCACGGTGAGGATGCGCACGGCGTGCATCAGCGCGATGGTGCGCTCGTTGGCGCCGTAGACCGAGCCCAGCATCACCATCTCGTTGAGGCCGCCGGGCATGGCCGCGAAGTACGCGGTGCGCCCGTCGTAACCGCCGCGCCGGCGCAGCAGCCACCACACGCTGCCGGCACTGGCGACGCTCATCAGCACCATGATGGCCATGGTCACGAACCACTTCGGGATGTGGTCGAGCATTTGCGGCGAGAAGCCGCTGCCCAGCAGCACGCCCAGGATCACCATCATGAACTGGCGCACGCGGTTGTGGACGCCCACCGGCAGGCCGGCCATCGCCGCCACGGTGCAGAACACCGCCGCGCCCATCATCCAGGCCAGCGGCATGCGAAGCGTGTTGAAGGCGAAGCCGCCGATGCCGCCCAGCAGCATGGCGAACGCGAAGTAGCGCCAGCCGTTGTGGCCGACGAAACCCTTCAGCCGCTTGGCCCGCTCTTCCTCGACGCGTTTCCTGTCGTCCTTGACCTCACTCACGACAGGAACTGTTCCTTCAGGATGCGCTCTTCGAGATGGTGCTCGGGATCGAACAGCAGGGTGAGCGAGCGCGTCGTGTCCTCGGTCACCGTCACCGAGGCGACGTTGCGCACCTCGGTCGAGTCGGCCACTGCGCTTACCGGCCGCTTGGCCGGCTCGAGGATGTCGAGCGTCACCTTCACGGTGCGCGGCAGTACCGCACCGCGCCAGCGCCGCGGACGGAACGGGCTGATCGGCGTGAGTGCCAGCAGGCCGGCACCCAGCGGCAGGATCGGGCCATGGACCGAGAGGTTGTAGGCGGTCGAGCCGGCCGGCGTCGCTACCATCACGCCATCGCAGGCCAGTTCTTCGAGACGCTTCTGGCCATCGATCGAGATCGCGATCTTGGCGGTCTGGCGGGTCTGGCGCAGCAGCGAGACCTCGTTGATGGCATGCGCCTGCACCGTCTCGCCGCCGCCGGTGCGCGCTTGCATCAGCAGCGGGTTGAGCACTACGCGTTGTGCGCGCTCGAGCCGCTGGTACAGGCCATTCTCGCGCCAGGCATTCATCAGGAAGCCGACCGTGCCGCGATTCATGCCGTAGATCGGCACGTCCTGGCCCATGAAGCGGTGCAGGGTCTGTAGCATGAAGCCGTCGCCGCCCAGCGCGACGATGATGTCGGCCTTGGCTGGCGTGACCTCGTCATAGCGCTGGCGCAGCCGCTTGGCTGCATCGCGCGCATCGGCGGTGCGCGCGGCAACGAAGGCGACTTGGGGATTCATGCGAGGACGGGACAGCGGAGCGGCATGCTGCAGCGCAGTATAGCCGGGGACGCTCGCCGCACCAGTACTCAGGCCCGTGCCGGGCGGCGCATGCGGAAGACGACGACCACGATCAGCGCCACCAGCACCAGCGCGAAGGCGATGTAGTTCAGGGCCGCCCAACCCTTCAGCTCGAGCACCACGCTGGCCATGATGCTGGCCGTCGTCGTCGTGCCGAACACCATGAAGTCGTTGAACGCCTGCGCCTTGCCGCGCTCGGCCGGGCGGTAGGTCGTCGTCAGCAACGTGGTGGCGCCGACGAACAGGAAGTTCCAGCCCAGGCCGTTGAGGCTGAGCGCGCCGCGGAAGTGCCATTCGGTGACGCCCATCAGCGCCACGGCCACGCCCGCGACCAGGAGCGCGCTGCCGGCGATCATGATGTTGAAGATGCCGTAGCGGTTGATCAGGTGGCCGGTGAAGAACGAGGGCAGGAACATGCCCATGACGTGGACGAAGATCGTCACCGGCGCCTCGGTGCGATCGAGGCCGCACTGCACGATGGCCAGCGGCGAGGCGGCCATGACGAAGGACATCACGCCGAATGCGATCATCGCGGCGGTGACGGCGACCAGGTAGGCGGGCTGGGTGACGATCTCGAACAGCGGCCGCTGCGGTCCTTCGGTGTCGATCGCCTTCACCGTGGGATAGTCGATGAAGCCGTGGATCACGAAGACGATCACGTGCAGGCAGATCACGAAGACGAAGCTGGCCTGGAAGGTGGGCAGCCAGAGGTCAGGCGTGAAGCGCGCCAGCGCCGGGCCAATGACACCCGCCAGCACGCCACCCGCGGTGACATAGGAGATCGCCTGGGCGCGGAATACCGGCGGCGCCAGCTCGACGGCGGCGAAGCGGTAGAGCTGCATGTTGGCGATGGCGTTGCCGAGGCACAGGCCGCCCAGGCACATCACCGGGAAGCTGCCGATGCCCAGGCCGATCGCCGCCAGCGTCGCGCCGATCATGCCCATGGTCGAGCCGGTGCGGAAGCCGACGCGCCGGCCGCGGCGCATCATCAGCATCGAGGCCGGGAACACCGACAGCATCACGCCGAGATGCTGCATGGTGACGGGGAGATTCGCCCACATGCGCATGTCGGGCGAGACAATGGTCAGCACCGCCAGCGCCGAGGAGGCGAACATCAGCGTGTTGCTGCTTTGTGTCAGCGCCTGGCACAGCGCGAGCAGCGCGATGTTGCGCATCGAACGCCGCGGCAGGCTGGGGGGAGCGGACGCCGCGGGGCGCTCGGCGATCGTGTCTGAACCGTCCATTGGGCGCGGACCATAGTCGCCCGACTCGCCAGCCCCAAGTGGCTAAACCGCCCGGGCCCCGGCGATTGCGCGGCTCTGTCCTGCGCTGGCGGGAGGTCTCGCAAATTAACTGCCGATTGCCGGATGGAAGCGCGACACCCGATCCCCGAGATTCAAACCTCAGACACATGCTCGAGGGTGAACAGATGGAGCAGAGAATGCGCAACCCATTTGGCGTCATGGATGTTCCCGATCCTAATGACGAGGAGGTCGTTAAGTTTGCCGCGGAGGTCGAGCTCACAGGGACGTCGGACGACGCCAACGCTCAGGCGTGGACGCGCGCCAGCATCGGCAACGACGATGGTGCGATCGAAGGAGATTGGTCCAGTCGATGGAACGGCGGCGCGGATCCCACGATTCCGGGCGATGCGGCAAACAAATGGAAGCAAGGCCAGGCCCAAGGCAAGGCCGCAGGCGATCGCCTCTATCTCCTGTTCGACTGGGACAACGGCGCGCGCCGGGGGCTGATCGACGCGCATCGTCAGGGCAGGAGACTGGTGGGCAGGTACATCAATCTGATCAACCCGACGATTACCAGTCCCTGGATCGGCCTGATCGTGAGCAATGACAGGATCGACGGACAGTGGCTCAGAGGGCGCCTGGATTTTCGTCGATAGGGGTAGCGCGGGACTTCGGTGGCGGCCGAAGCATGCAGGGCATTGGTCATGGCACGAACGCCGCGTCATCCAGCACGGAGGCCGCCATGACCATCACCTGCTTCATCCGCTACCAGATCGATCCTTTCAAGCGCGCCCAGTTCGAGGTCTATGCCCAGCGCTGGCTGAGCATCATCCCGAAATGCGGCGGCAAATGCCTGGGCTACTGGATGCCGCATGAAGGCACCAACAACATCGCCTTTGGCCTGATCTCCTTCGACAGCCTGGCCGCCTACGAGACCTACCGCGCGCGCATCCGCGCCGATGCCGAAGGCGCCGCGAATTTCGGCATGGCTGAGAGCGACCGCTTCATCCTCGCCGAGGAGCGCACCTTCCTGCGCCAGGTCGAGGCCTAGCACCGAGGAGACAGCGGCTTGGTCGGGTAGGCGAGCACGTACCGGCTCGCCACCCGGTCCGGCCTCAGGCTACGATGGATCGGCACCACCACTCTTCGAGAGTCGACAAAGTGCGTTCATCTGTTCGCTACTATGTCGCGCCGGTTCTCTTCGGTCTGGTACTCGGTATTGCTGGCGCGCTGCTATCGGTGATCTCGCATATTTTTGCGCGCCGCTTGAATATCTCCGTCGTTGGATGGATCATGGGCGCCATCCTCGTCTTCTCATTGATAGCGCTGTTTCCTTGGCCGACGAAGCGGATCCTCGCGTGCATGGCGGCTCAGGTGGCTATCCATGCAGCCTTGGTCGGAATCCTGGCGGCCATATACTTGCCGTAGACACGTACTTGCCGGAATCCTGCCGCCTTAGCTGCCGAGGACGCTAGGGTCCCAAAGCAAGTCGGGCGCGCCTTGCACCATCGACCATCGCCGCCATCTTGCGCCGCGCCAGCCCGCGCGGCAGGGCGGAGAAGCCGCAATCGGCGGTGACGCGCAGGCGCTCTGCCGGCGTGTGCTTGAGGCACTGTGCGATACGCTCGGCGATCGTTTGCGGCGTCTCGATGTGGAAGTTCTTCACGTCGAGCACGCCGACGCCGACGTCAAAGCGCTTGGCCAACGCGCCGACGGTCTCGAGCTGCGCCATCTCGCGGTTGGCGTACTCCAGCGAGACCTCCTCGGCGTCGAGTGTCATCAGCGCCGGTACAAGACGCGCGATGTCGCGGTCGGCCATGGGACGGCCGGCATTGTTGCCGAAGCAGACATGGACTGCGCGCCGCACAGTGAAGCCAGCCGTGGCGCGGTTGATCACGGCAACACTGTCCTCCAGCGACAGGCCGAAGGGTCGCTCCGGCAGGCCGGGCTCGTCGAGCTGGATGTAGTCGGCGCCGGCCGCCGTCAGGCCGGCGAGTTCCGTCCGCACAATACCCACGAGCTCGTCGATGATGGCGCCGGTGTCGCGACCGCCAGTCTCCATGAATCCGGCGAAGGTCAGTGGACCGGGCAGGGCGACCTTGAGGCGATGGCCGGGCGCGAGGCGCTTGAGTGTCTCGAAGTCATCGATCACGCCCAGGCCGTCCGGTGCGCTGACCGCGCCATCGGGTGCGAAGTGCGGCGCCATGTCGTAACCGGGCACGCCGAGCTTGCGCAGCGGCGGCACGCGCTTGAGCCCGCGCAGCTTGCCGAAGACCTCGAAGACGAAACGCTGCCGGCGCAGCTCGCCGTCGCTGATGACGTCGAGGCCGGCCTCGATCTGGTCGGCGATGGCGATGCGGGTTGCGTCCTCGTAGAGCTCGTCGAGATCGCCCGGCCCGAAATCGCCCTCGCGCGCGCGGCGTTGGCCGGAGATGAACCAGCCGGGCGAGGCATAGCTGCCGACACCCATGGTCGGCAGGATCGGCAGCGCGTTCATCGATCTCCTTCCGTGCTTTCGCGTCGCGATGATGCCATGGATGGTACAGTGACGGGCAGGGGCGAGGAGACGCTGGTATGCGGGTGGTGATCGTCGGCGCGGGTGCGATCGGTGGCTGGCTGGGTGGCGGACTGGCGCGCGCGGGCCACGACGTGGCCTTTCTGGCGCGCGGCCGCACGCTTGCGGCGCTCAATCGCGACGGGCTGATCGTGCGCGAGGGCGAGAAATCCGCCGAGTACGAGGTCGAGGCGTCCGATGATCCGGCGAAGCTCGGTGCATGCGACTTCGTCGTGCTGGCGCTGAAGGGCCAGGACGTTGCCGGCGTGGCGCCGTCGTTGCGGCCGCTGCTGGGACCGGAGACCGCCGTGGTCAGCACGATGAATGGCCTGCCGTGGTGGTTCCTCGATGGCTTCGGCGGACCATTGGCCGGGCAGGTGCTGACGTCGGTCGACCCCAAGGGCGCGACGCTCGCGTCGATCGAGGGGCGGCGCGTGATCGGCGGCGTGGTGCACGGCTCGACGCGACTCGACGCGCCCGGTGTCGTGCGCATCGTGAAGATCGACCGGCTGCTGCTGGGCGAGCCTGACGGCGAGGGCAGCGAGCGGCTCGGCGCCCTGGCCGAGGCGTTCGCCAGGGGCGATGTGCCCGTGGTGCAGACCGGCAACATCCGCATGGAGATCTGGGCCAAGCTCTGGGGCAACATGAACCTCAATCCGCTGAGCGCGCTCTCGCGTGGCACCATGGCGCGCATGCTGGGTGACAAGATGCTGTTCGGCCTGGCCGCGGGCATGATGCGCGAGATGGACGAGGTCGGTGCGCGCATCGGGCTGAAGATGACCATGACGCCGGACGACCGGCTGGCGATGGCGGCGCGACTGGGCGACTTCAAGACCTCGATGCTGCAGGATCTCGAGGCCGATCGGCCGCTCGAGGTCGAGCCGCTGCTCGGCGTCGTGGTCGAGATGGCTGATGCGTTGAAGCTGGAATTGCCGCTGTGTCGCGGCGTGTTGGGCACGATCCGGCAGCTCGAAGTGAGCCGGACCATGGCGAGGCAGGCCAAAGTGACTGGGGGAGGCGCGTCGTGAGCAAGGGTATGCGCAAGGGATTGGCGACCTACGGCGATCCCGGTTTCTCGCTCTTCCTGCGCAAGGCCTTCATCAAGGCCATGGGCTTCAGTGACGATGCGCTGGAGCGGCCGATCATCGGCATCACCAACACGTTCAGCGACTTCAATCCCTGCCACGGCAACGTGCCCAGGCTGATCGAGGCGATCAAACGCGGCGTGATGCTGGCCGGCGGCCTGCCGATGGAGTTCCCGACCGTGTCGATCCACGAGTCGTTCTCCAATCCCACCAGCATGTTCCTGCGCAACCTGATGGCGATGGACACGGAGGAGATGATCCGCGCCCAGCCAATGGACGCCGTCGTGCTGATCGGCGGCTGCGACAAGACCATCCCGGCGCAGATGATGGCGTGCGCGTCGGCCGACGTGCCGGCGATCATCGTGCCCGTCGGCCCGATGCTGGTCGGCCATTACGGCGGCGAGGAGCTCGGTGCCTGCACCGATTGCCG
>JAFAZJ010000195.1 GCA_019239835.1 Alphaproteobacteria bacterium
ACGCATCACAAGGCGATGCTGCGGCTGCGTGAACATTTCCGCGTGAGCACCTAGGGGGATGGGGATGATCAAGGCTCACCCAGCGTATCGTGTAGGGGGATGTCCCCGGAGTGCGAGACCATGACCCAGGATGACGGATCGAGGAGCGCGCCCGACGCGTCCGGCCGCGCCCTGTGGCGGCGGACGAAGGTGATCGGGCGGGAGACGGCACCGGCGGCGTCCGGCCGTCCGGTCGACGATGGAATGATCGCCGCCTGGCTCGACGGCCGGCTGTCGGAGACCGACGCGGCGCGGGTCGAGCGGCACCTGGTCGAGTATCCCCAGGCGCTGCAGGCGGTGCTCGACATCCGCAATGCGCTGGCCGATGCGGCGCGCGCGCCGGTGCCCGACCGGGTGGTGGTGCGCGCCCAGGCACTGGTCGGCTTCGACGCCGAGCGCAAGGCCACGCGCAGCGGACTGGCCGGGCTGCTCGGCACGTTGTTCGGCACCGGACGCCGCGCGCTGGAGATGGCGGCGGTGGGCGCGGCTTTCATGATCGTGATCGCCGGCGGCTTCTCGCTGGGCGGCGGCACGCAGGAGGCCTACGCGCGCTCCGCGCAGAACACCGAGATGGCGGTCGAGCTGGTATTCAATCCGCTGGGCGTGCTGAACGTGCCGCCCGACCTGATGGACCTCGTCGAGCAGGGAGGGCGCTGATGGTCCGCAAGCACCTCGCCTGGATCCTGCTCGGCCTGTCGCTGGCATTGAACGTCGCCTTCGTCGGCGGCTTCGTGCACGCCCGCTATTTCGCCGAACCTTCGCCGATCGTCGATCTGCGGCCGGGCTCGGGACTCGGCTCCCCCGCACCGATGCCAACGGTCAGCAAGCCCGGGCCCGGCCCGTCGCCAGCGGAGATCGCCCGCGAGCTGGGTCTCAGCGATGGACAGATGCGGGGGCTGCGGCAGATGATTGCCGAGCAGCGCCGGCGCGCCGGCCCTGTCGTGCGCGAGATGGTGCAGCAGCGCGACCTGCTGGTCGCCGAGCTGGGCAAGGAGCGGCCGGACGCCGCCATCATCGACCGCGCGCTGGACCGCATCGGCCAGTTGCGTACGCAGTTGCAGAAGGACGGCGTGCAGGCCGCCTTGCACTTCGCCGAGACGTTACCTGCGGAACAGCGCGACAAATTCCGCCGGGTGATGGTGAATCGCGCGATGGGCCAGCAGGGCGTGCCGCCAGGGCTGCGCGACGGGCGGCGGGCGCCGCCGCCGGATCGCAAATGAGGTTTGGAGGACGATCATGGCCGTGACCGCGATGCTGGGACGCCGCGCCATGCTGGGCGGCACCGCGTTGATGGCTCTCGCCGCGCCGGCGATCTGGACGCGATCCGCGCGCGCAGCCGGTACGGGCTTCGACGGCGCACGCCATCTGCTGTCGCGCACCGGCTTCGGGCCGACGCCATCTGAGATCGCCCAGTTCGAATCGCTGTCGCACGATGCAGCGATCGACCGCCTGCTGCGCACCGCACGACCCGACGCCGCGACGCCGCCGCCATCGTGGATCGGCATCACGCCGCCCGAGGCGCGCCAGGCTCAGCAGTCGTTCCAGCGGCAGCGCAAGGCCGCCGCTGCGGCTGGCGGTGCGCCGGGCACGCAGCAGGCCGACGGTGCGTCGCCGGCCGCGCCGCCCGCGCGGCCCGGCAATCTGCAGCCCAAGCCTCTGGCCAACGCCAACCCAATCCAGGAGCAGGGCCGCGAGCTGCGCAACTGGTGGGTCGAGGAGATGATCGGCACCGACCAGCCGCTGGTCGAGCGCATGACCTTGTTCTGGCACAACCACTTCACCTCGGGCCTGCAAAAGGTGCGCTTCGCGCCCGCGATGTATCGCCAGAACGTGCTGTACCGCCGTCACGCGCTGGGCAATTTCGCCACTCTATTGCGCGAGGTCGCGCACGATCCGGCGATGCTGCTGTATCTCGACGGCGCACAGAACCGCGCCAGCCAACCCAACGAGAATTTCGCCCGCGAGCTGCTCGAGCTGTTCACCCTGGGCGAGGGCCACTACGCCGAGGCCGACATCAAGGCGGCGGCGCGCGCCTTCAGCGGCTGGGGCCTCGATCGCGAGACCGGCGCGTTCCGTTTCTATCCCGGCCAGCACGACACCAACGCCAAGACCTTTCTCGGGCGCACCGGCAATCTTGATGGCGGCGACATCCTCGACACCATCCTGGCACAGCCGCGCACCGCGGAGTTCATCGTCGCCAAGCTGTGGCATGAGTTCGTGTCGCTGAAGCCCGACGATGCGGAGATCAGGCGCCTGGCCGGCGTGCTGCGCGACGCCAAGTACGAGATGCGGCCGCTGTTGAAAGCCATGTTCAGCGCGCCGCTCTTCCGCGACGGCGCCAATCGCGGCGCGCTGATCAAATCGCCGATCGAGCTGATCGTCGGCACGGTGCGTGTGCTGGGCATCCCGGTGCCGGAGAAGACGCGGCTGGTGCGCGCCATGCAGGCGATGGGCCAGGTGCCGTTCGAGCCGCCCAACGTCAAGGGCTGGCCTGGCGGCGAGGCCTGGATCACCACCAACACGCTCCTGATGCGCCAGCAGATCCTGCGCCGCATCGTCGAGGCCACGGCGGTGGCGTCGGCTGACGACGGCCCCGAGGGCATGGCGCCGCCGGGCATGATGCCCAAGCCGGGCCGGCGCACCGATCGGCGCGAGCAGATGCCGCCCGAGATGGCGCGCCCGGTGGAAGGCCGCAGCCTGCGCGGCGCCGGCATGAGCGCGCGGCTGGGCCCCAGTCTGTCCGGCGTCGACGTCTCGACGCTGACGCGCGCGCTGTTGCCGCTGCCGCCGCTGACACCGATGCCGGCCAATGCGACGCCGGGCGAGGTGGTGGCGACGCTGCTGCTCGATCCCGTCTATCAGTTGAAGTGAGTGAGGCGGTCCATGTTGCGTCGCGATCTTCTCGCCGGCCTGTCCGGCTTCGCTGTTGCCCTCGGTACGCACGGTGCATGGGCGCAGAACCGTCCGACCGTTGCACCTGGTGCGCCGCGTTTCGATCGCATCCTGGTGCTGGTCGAGCTCAAGGGCGGCAATGACGGGCTGAACACGCTCGTGCCGTTCGCCGAGCCCGCCTACCATCAGGCGCGGCCCGGCCTCGCCATCGCGCGCGAGCGCGTGCTGCAGCTCGACGAGCGTGTCGGTCTCAATCCGGCGCTCGAGCCGATCATGGAGTCGTGGAAGGCGCGCGATCTGGCGATCCTGCAGGGCGTCGGCTATCCCTATCCCAATCGCTCGCATTTCCGCTCGATCGAGATCTGGGACACCGCGTCGGCCGCGAGTCAGACGTTGACCGAGGGCTGGCTGGCACAGGCTTTCGCCGGCGTGAAGCGGCCGGGCGAACGCCGCATCGACAGCGTCGTCATCGACAACAACGCGCTCTGCGCCACCGGCGGCGACCTGCACACCATCGTGATGCAGGACGCCGAGAACTTCATCAACCAGGCCAAGGCGATGCGCGAGATGGGCACGCCACAGGCGGCCAACCCGGCGCTGCAGCACATCATGAAGGTGCGCGCCGAGACGCATGCCGCCTCGCTGGGTCTCGCCGAGCGCATGAAGGGCGCACCCGCGCCGGCCAAGCCCTATGGTGAGGAACTGTTTGGGCGCCAACTCGAGCTCGCCACGCGCATTCTGCTGGCGCGCGTGCCGGTGCTGGCGGTGAAAGTGGCGTTGGGTGGCTTCGACACGCATGCCGGCCAGCGCGATCAGCACGAGCGCCTGCTGGGCCAGCTCGGCCGCGGCCTGGCGAGCCTGCGTCAGAACCTGATCGCCGGCAATCGCTGGAACGACGTGCTGGTCATGACCTATTCGGAGTTCGGCCGGCGCGTGAAGCAGAATGCCAGCGGCGGCACCGACCACGGCGCCGCGGCGCCACACTTCGTCATGGGTGGCGCAGTGAAGGGCGGCCTGCACGGCACCTATCCCTCGTTTGCCGATCTACAGGACGGCGATCTCAAGCACAGCATCGACTTCCGCAACGTCTTCGGCACGGTGGCGAAGAATTGGTGGGGCCTGAACCGCGACTTCGGCGTGCGTCAGCCGCAGACGCTGTCGTTCATCGCATAGAGCAGAGTTCGCTCGGTCGATATCACCTGTCATTCCGAGCGCAGCGAGGAATCTTTACGCCGATTAAAGATCCCTCGCTGCGCCCGGGATGACAGATGTCAGGCGCCACCGAGCCACAGCACGCGGAAACAGAACAGCGCGATCAGCGTGCACACAATCGCGCTGCCGATGCCAGCCTTCTGCCCCCAGCGCTTGGGAAAGAAGAACGACGCCGCCCAAAACGCGCAGAGCAGGCCGATCAGTCCGACGATGCCGTTGATGATCCACGTGCCGATCAGCTCGAAGAGCCCGGTGCGCGCTTCGAAGGTGTCAATGTCTTCGATCAGCAGGCTGAACAAACCGGCGAGCGCGACCAGGACCAGGATGAAGCCGATGAACCACAGCGGCGTGCGCATGCCGCGAGGGTATCACTTCCCCTGAGTCAGCACCTCGCGGACCGAAGGCCGCATCGCTTCGATGCGCACGTACCAGGTCAGCAGGCCGGCGATGACCTTCACTGCGATCGGCAGCACGATGTAGGTGACGACCAGACCTGACGTTTCGAATTTCTGGTTGCCGGGATCGAAGCCCAGCATTGCCGCTACTGGTAGCGACAGGCCCGCGCCGACCGCGGTGGCGAGCTTGGTCGACAGTGCCCACAGGCCGAAATAGGCGCCGGTCTCGCCTTTGGAGTCCGCGCCTTCCTCGGCGTGGATGATGTCGGCGAGGATCGAGGGCGGCAGGCCGTAATCGGCACCCAGCGCCATGCCCGTGAGCACCGCGACGGCGATGAACAGCCCCATCTGGCCCTCGCCGATCAGCCCGGCGCCACCAAAAGAGACGATCGTCAGCACCATGGCGGCGAACCAGGCGACCGCCTTGCTGGTGTGCCGCGACAAGTACATCCACAGCGGCACGCTGGCGGCGGCGGAGACGAAGTAGGTCAGCAGCACCATGCCGGCTTGCACCGTGGTGCCTTTGAGCACGTACTCGACGTAGAACAGCATCACGCTCACCGCGATGCCCAGCGCCGAGCCGTTGACGACGAAGACCAGCAGCAAGCGGCGGAAGCGCGGGTTCTTCAGCGGCGCCATGAAATCGTGGAACACCGAGGCGCGGCTCTTGCGCTCGACCGGTGCATGCACCGAGTTGGGCGCCCATAGATAGGTCGGCAGGAAGCACAGGATGGCGATCGGGATGAACAGCAGGCCGAAGGTGCCGTAGCCCTTGATCTCGGCCGCCTGTCGCAGACCGTGCACCGTATGCTGGGCGGCCGCGATCGCCGGCCCGTCGGACGCCGCGCGCGCCGCCTCCAGCGCCGCGCGCGCCGCCTTCCACGCCTCGGCGATGTCGGCATGAATGCCGGGATTGATCAGGAGCGCCGGCAGCACCACGGCCAGGGTCATGCCGGTGAGGCCGAATACCTCGCGCGCGACGGTGACGCGGGTGCGTTCGTTGTAATCGCCGGTGAGGTCGGCGCCATGCGAATGATAGCTGATCGAAACGCCAGAATAGCCGAGATGCACAATCACCAGGGAGACCAGCAGCCAGATGGTCAGCCCAGTTGAGCCCAGCGCCTCGCGAGACGGCGGATCGAACAGCATGTAGAAGCCGCCGACCAGCAGCGGCATGGAGATCAGGACGAAGAGCAGGCGGCCGCGCGGCCGGTGGGTCATGCGGTCGCTGATGAAGCCGATCAGCGGGTCCTGCAGCGCGTCGAGCACGCGGGTCAGCAGCAGGTAGGTACCCAGCGCCGCGAACGACAGGCCCATCGCATCGCCGTAGAATTTCGGCACGTTCAGCACGACCGGCAGCGCCGCCATGTTGAGGGGCAGTTGCAGCGTCGCGTAGGCGACCAGTCGATTGAAGGGCAGCTTCACGTACGTCGTCGAATCCGGCGAGCCGGCGGCGGCGAGTTGCAAGGGTAGCCTTCCTGTGTCGTTCGTTGGCGCCGACTATGGAGGTTCGCAGGCACCGCGCCAAGCATCAGCTATGGGTGAATTCCGCCTGGACGACGTCGGTCCGTCCACTGGAAAAGCCTGCGGCACAATAGGCCAGGTAGTAGCGCCACATGCGCACAAACCGGTCGTCGAAGCCCAGCCCGCGCACCCGGTCGACCACGCCATCGAAGCGGCCGAGCCAGACCTCGAGCGTGCGCGCATAGTCGCGGCCGAAGGCATGGGCGTTCGCCAGGGCCATGCCGGCGCGTTTGGCCTGGGCGCGCAGGCTCGTCCTCGACGGCAGCATGCCGCCGGGAAAGACATAGGTCTGGATGAAGTCGGCACCACGGCGATAGCGCTCGAAGCAATCGTCGGCGATGGTGATCGCCTGCACGATGGCGCGGCCGCCCGGGTTGAGGTGCCGCTTCAGCGCATCGAAGTAGCTCGGCCAATGGCGCTCGCCCACCGCCTCGATCATCTCGATCGAGACGATATGGTCGTAGGTACCCTCGACGTCGCGATAGTCGCGGAACTCGACCGTGGCGATGTGCCCCAGACCGGCACGGCTCAGCCGCTCGCGCGCATAGGCGAGCTGTTCCTGGGAGATGGTGATGGCGCGCACGCGCACGCCGCGGCGCGCCGCGGTCTCGGCAAAGCCGCCCCAGCCGCAGCCGATCTCCAGCAAGGTGTCGCCCTGGCGCGCGCCCAGCCGGTCGAGGATGCGCTCGTACTTGGCGCGCTGCGCATGATCGAGCGGCCGCGACGCATCGCCCTCGTAGAGCGCCGACGAGTAGGTCATCGTCGGGTCGAGCCACAGCGCATAGAAGGCATTGCCCAGATCGTAGTGCGCGTGAATGTTGCGCCGGGAGCCGCGCTTGGTGTTGTCGTGCCTGAGATGCGCGAGCCGCAGCAACTGGCGGCGCCACCACGACGCGTGCGCGACGCGCGCCAGCGCCGCCAGGTTGGCCGCCATCAGCTCGAGCAGGCGCACGAGATCGGGCGAGTCCCACTCGCCCGCCATGTAGCCCTCGGCGAAACCCATGTCGCCGGAGGACAGCACGCGCGAGAAGACCTGCCAGTCGCGCACATGCAGCGACGCCTCGGGTCCGGGCTGACTGCCGGCGAAGCGGCGCGTGCTGCCGTCTGGCAGGCCGAGCGAGAGCGTGCCGACCTTCAGGCGATCGAGCGCCTTCAGGGCCACCAGAGCGGCCAACGGCAAACCATCGCGCGCGGTCATCGTGTGAGCATCTCCCCCGGTGGCTCGGGCCTCGGATGGAAACGGGTCCGTTTGCGCCACAGCCCAAACGCCGACCAGTCTAAGCGCAAAAACACCGGCGATGCCACCAGCGGAGTAACCACTCAACGGCGCTGAACAACAGCCCGGTTCCGCCTGCAACGCGGGCCAGCCAGCCCGGTTGCTGGTCATGTACCTGAGCACCTGTCGTGTCGATGACTTCAGGACAGCGGGCAGTCCGGGCGGGGTTCCATGGTCAGGCCGACGAGGTCGGCGCCGGCGGTGACCAACCCGGCGCTGACGTTGATGCGGTCCATCACGCCGGTGTCGTAGAGCAGCATGGAGATCGTGAAAAGCGGCTGGCCGCCGAAACGGGTGCGCGTGAAGGCGAACGTGACCGGCCACGCCTGCGTGTTCACCTCCGCGGCCGGCGAACTGGCGCGTGGCGGACGCAGCATTTCGGGCGAGGCGAGACCACCATCGACGGTCATGACGTCGCCCGTCACCTCGGGATCGAACAGGGTGAAGGAGAACGCGGTCTGTCCCGCCTTCAGTCGGTCGATGGCCTCAGCGATCGCCGCCACCGGCAGCGCGGTGCCGCCCGGCATGGCGAAGTCGATGGTACGCGCCGGCAGCTTGATCTCGGCGGTGCCACCGACGGCGCTGCTCGTCGCCTTGCCGGTGATGCGCTCGGGATAGTCGTTGACGCGCCGCTCGAGCTCGTAGGTGAAGGCGCTGCCGCTCGCGGTCTGCTCGCCGCGCAGCCGCGACTCGGTCGAGTAGCGCAGCATCGCAGTCAGGACGAAGGAGAAGCCGACGTCGCGCTCGATGCGCCAGTGACGGCAATCGAAGCTCAGGCGCTGACGCGCGGTGCCGATCTGTGCGCCATTGATTGCCGTGCCCAGGCGGACAACGTACTCGGCGCGATGGGGGACGAGGTCGGCGGCCTGCACAGACGTGGCGACCAGCAAAGTCGCGGAAATAAGGCAAGCAAGGCGTCGCAGATGGCGCATGAAGCGACCATGGCGACTGAGCGCGTGCCGGTCAATGCGCGCCGGTGTAAGCTCCGCGTCCCTCTGATCGACCGCAATGCCAAGTACGCCGCCATACGCCATGAAGACCGCCGATCGTGCCACGCTGTTCGAGCGCGAACGTTTCGTGGCGCGCTTTCGTTCCGTGTTCTGGCGATGAGCGGCTTTGCCTTCACCTGCAACGGCGCCAGCCTGGTGGCGCGCACCGATGGCTCACTATGGTGGCCCGAGGAGCGACTGCTGGCGGTGGCCGACCTGCATCTGGAAAAGGGCACCTGGTACGGCATGCGCACCGGCCAGCTACTGCCGCCGTACGATACGCGCGCCACGCTCGCGCGGCTGGCCCTGGCGATCGAGGAAACCCGGCCGCGCATCGTGCTGTGCGTCGGCGACAGCTTCCACGATGGCGAGGCGGCGGCGCGGGTCGATGCCGCAGACGCCGCTGAGATCATGCGTCTGGTCGGCGCGGCGCAGGACTGGATCTGGATCACCGGCAATCACGATCCGGCGCCACCGCGGCAATGGGGTGGCCAGGCCAGCATCGAGCTCGCCTTCGGTCCGCTCGTGTTTCGCCATCAGGCTCTCGCCATGCCGCTCACCGATACCGGCGGTGAGGTGTCGGGCCACTACCACCCGGTGGCGTCGCTGGTGGTGCGCGGCCGCGGCCTGCGCCGGCGCTGCTTCCTCACCGACGGCACGCGGCTGATCCTGCCGTCCTTCGGCGCCTATACCGGTGGGCTGAACGCGCGCGATGCCGCCGTGGCGTCGATCTTCGGCGGCCCCTACGACGCGCTGGCGATCGGTGCGTCGACGGTGCATCGCCTGCCCGTGGCGCTGCTGCGGCGCGAGATCGAGCTGATGGCAGCGAAGTGACTGGCTTGCGGCGCCAGGCCTTCAGAACTCGTAGCGCACGGTGACCTCGCCGAGGCCTTCGATGCGGCCGACCGCGGTGGTGCCTACCGGGATGAACTGGCAGGCGACCATCGAGCCGGTCGAGACGATCATGCCTTTCTTCAGGGTCTTGCCGTGATCGGCCAGGCGGTTGGCGACCCAGGCCAGCGAGTTCACGCAATGGCCCAGCACGTCGCCGGAATTGCCTGACGCGACCTCCTCGCCGTCGAACAGCACCGCGCCCTTCAGGTTGCCGATGTCGAGCTTGCGCCAATCGGGATTGACCGGCGCCAGCAGCGAGCCCCAGTTCCAACCGACATCGATGATCAGCGCCATGGCCGACAGGCGCGAGTAGTCGGAGCCGCGATCCTCGATCAGCTCGAAGCCGGCGCGCGCCGACTCGATGAAGGGCGTGATGGTTTCCTTGGTGTAGAGCTTGCCGGCCTGCGGCGGCGGCACGTCGGCGTTCACCGTGAGGATGATCTCCAGCTCTAGGCCCAGCCGCACATGGTTGCTGGCCTTCAGCGTCACTTCGCGCTCGAAGACACGCGATTTGCGGATCGCGCCATAGGCGGGGTTCTTCAGGCCGGTCTGCTTGAGGATCGCCGGCGAAGTGAGTCCGATCTTGTAGCCGACAACCTCGCCGTCCTCGGGGATCACGCGCTTGAGCAGCGCATCCTGAGCGGCGTAGGCGGCGTCTTCGCCCGCCGGCGTCAGCGCCTTGGGCCACCAGCCCGCCGTCGTGCGCGTGCGGCGCAGGTTCATCACATAGTCGGCGATCTGTTCGGACGTGGCGGCCATGGTCGTTTCCTCTCGGCGTTTCCGTGAGACTATAATCTACCCATGCCGCGCATCCATCCCGCCATCGCCCGACCGATCCGCGTCGGCGGCCTGATCGGCGCCGTGCTGGTGGGCGGCGAGGGCCGTCGCATGGGCGCGGGGCCGCCCAAGCCGCTGCGCCTGCTGGCTGGCCGGCCGATGCTGGCGCATGTCATCGAGCGCCTGCGACCGCAGGTGATGGACCTGGTGCTGAGCGCGCACGGCGATGCCGGACCCTGGCGTGGCTTCGACGTCCCCGTCGTGCTCGACTCCCTGCCGCCGGACCCTGACGGCAGGCGGCCGGGTCCGCTGGCCGGCGTGCTGGCGGCGCTGGAGTGGATGAAACGGCATTATCCCGCGGCGGCGTGGCTGCTGACCGTGCCCGCCGACGTGCCGCTGTTGCCCGCCGATCTCACCGTCTATCTCGCCGGCCACATGCACGTGCCCGAGGCCGACGTGCTGGCGGTGCGCTATCGCGGCCGCACGCACAACGCCATCGCCATCTGGCGGGTCGAGCTGCTCGACGCGCTGCGTCGCGCCGTGACGGAGGAGGGCGTGCGCTCGATCGAGGCCTTCGCCCGCCACCATGATTTCGCGACGTTTGACTGGCCACGCCGTGCTAGAGATCCGTTCCTCAATGTCAACACGCCGGAAGATCTCGTACGCGCCGAGGCGTTGCTGCGTTGAGCGCATCGCGGCAATAGCCCCGGCGTATCGCTTCCTCGCGTAGGCTTCACAGGAATTTCAGGTACCTTGATTCGAGAGCAGGAGTGGCGCTCGATACTGTGTGCCATCCTGATCAGAGGGGGACCCCATGAAGACGTCGCATCTCATCATCGCATCCGCAGTGGCCGCCGCCATCGGCCTGCCTGGAACCGTGCTGGGCCAGGCCAAGGCCGAGACCGAGAAGTGCTACGGCGTCTCCAAGGCCGGGCAGAACGATTGCCAGACGGCGTCGTCCTCGTGCGCCGGCACATCGAAGAAGGATGCGCAGGCCGATGCCTGGATTGCCGTGCCCAAGGGCACCTGCGCCAAAATCGTCGGCGCCTCGCTGACGCCGTCGAAGTAATCCGCCATGGCCGACGGCGCGCCGTCGCCGTTGCCCACTGGCATCGGCCTGCGCGCGCGTCATCTCGAGGAATTGCCGGTGCGCAAGCCCGACGTCGGCTTCCTCGAGATCCACGCCGAGAACTATCTCAATGGCGGGCCGGCGCTGAAGCGCGTCGAACGCCTGCGCGCTGACTACCGCTTCAGCCTTCATGCCGTTGGCCTGTCGTTGGGCAGCGCCGAAGGACTCGATGCGGTGCATCTGGCGCGGGTGAAGGCGCTGGTCGATCGGTTGCAACCCGACCTGGTCTCCGACCACCTGTCGTGGAGCGTGACGTCGGCCACTTATCTCAACGATCTGCTGCCGCTGCCCTACACCGAAGAGTCGCTGGCGGTCGTCTGCCGCAATGTCGAGCGGCTGCAGGAGAGCCTGGGCCGCCGCGTGCTGGTCGAAAATCCCTCATCGTATCTTTCCTTCACCCATTCGACGATCGGTGAGGCCGAGTTCCTCGCCGCCATCGTCGCACGCACCGGCTGCGGCCTGCTGTGCGACGTCAACAATATCCACGTCACCTGCTCGAACATGCGCCTCGATCCGACCGCCTATCTCGACGCGCTGCCGCGATCGGCGATCGGCGAGTTCCATCTCGCCGGCCACGTGATCAACGACGCCGACGGCGAGACCATCCTGATCGACGATCACGGCTCGCGCGTCGCCGAGCCGGTCTGGGCGCTGTTGCGCGAGGCGCTGGCGCGGTTTGGCGAGCAGCCAACCCTGATCGAGTGGGATACCGACGTGCCTGACCTCGACGTCCTGATCGACGAGGCCGCCCGCGCCGATCGCGAACGGCGAGCATTTCATATGGGCGCGGCGGCATGAGCGCGCTCTCGCTCGCCGATCTGCAGACGGCGTTTCGCAGCGCGTGCCTGGGCAGCGACTCGCCCGATCTGGCTGCGCTGGTCGATGGCGAACGCATCGGTGCCGACGCGCGGCTGCGCATCTATCGCCACCACGTCTTCGACAGCCTGTCGACAGCGCTGGGCGCGACCTTCTCGAGCGTGCTGTCGCTGGTTGGCGAGGGCTTTTTCCGCATGCTCGCGCGCGAATACATCGCACACACGCCGCCCTCGGGACCGGTGCTGAGCGAGTACGGCGCCGACTTTCCCGACTTCATCGAGCGGCACGAGCGCGTGCGCGACCTCGTCTATCTGGCTGATGCCGCGCGGCTCGATTGGGCGTTGACCCGCGCCTATGGCAGCGACGGCGGCACGGCGCTGACCGCCGCTGCGCTCGCGGCGATCGCGCCGGAGGCCCTGGGCGAATTGCGGCTGAGGCTGCGGATGGGTGTTTCGCTGCTGCGCTCGGCCTATCCGGTCGATCGGATCTGGGCGGTCGCGCACGGCAAGGACGACGCCTCGATCGATCTCGCATCAGGTGGCGTCGAGCTGGTCGTGTTCCAGCGCGACGACGATGCGGCCTTCGCGCGACTTACGCGTGGCGAGGCGGCGATGCTTGTCGCTTGCGACGGCGCGACTGGCCTCGCGGTGGCGCTCGAGCGCGCGAGCGACGCCGACTCATCGTTCGACTTCGCGACCGCGCTGCCGAAATTCCTCAACCTCGACATCCTCGCCGCACCATGAACGCCTATCGCACGTTCGCTGGCCGTCTCGACGCCTTTCCGCAGCCGCTGCTGCAACTTGCGATGCGAGGCGGCATCTTCTTCGTCTTCTGGCGTGCCGGCATGCTGAAGGCCGCGAACATGGAGCAGGCCACGGCGCTGTTTCGCGACGAGTACCTCAGCGCGCAGGACAAGGATCCGGTGCCGCTCTTCTTCCAGAAGCTGCTGCACATGGCGGACTGGCCGGCGGAGGTGATGGCGTGGGTGGCGACCTGCGTGGAGCTGGGCGCGCCGGTGCTGATCCTCGCCGGCCTGGGTACGCGCGCCGCCGCCGCGGCACTGTTCGGCATGACGCTGTTCATCCAGCTCTGTGTTTACTGGCGAGATTACCCCTCGCACCTTCTATGGTTGTCCATCCTGCTGTTTCTGCTCGTCCGCGGGCCGGGGCCGTGGTCGCTCGACCGGGCTCTGGGCCTCGATGGCGCGGTGCGGCGCTGATCGGCTGACGACTCGCTGACTTCTATGGAGCGTTTTCGCCCGCCTTCATAATTCATTGATGTGTAATATTAAAATTCGATCAATGGGTTTTGCTGCAGTGCACGATGACCGAGGCAGCGCGACCGCCTAGTCGCTTGTTTTTCCCCATCCTCCCCCTCTATATTCCGCGCGCTTTTTCGGGGCGAGTGGCGGGCCCCCGTAAGGCCCGCTCGAGGAGTGCGTATGTCGATGACTCTGCCGCCGGGCTACCGGCCGACGGACCGCGAACAGTTCATGAATCCGCTTCAGCAGGAATACTTCAAACAGAAGCTGCTGAAGTGGAAACAGGAACTGATCAACGAATCGAACCAGACTCTGGCATCTCTTCAGGAAGAAAGTCTCTCCCAGCCCGACCTTGCAGACCGGGCCACCGCCGAAACAGATCGCGCCCTTGAGCTTCGCACCCGCGACCGTTTCCGCAAGCTGATCGCCAAGATCGACTCCGCGATGCGACGCATCGATGAAAACACCTACGGATATTGCGAAGAGACCGGCGAGCCGATCGCGCTCAAGCGTCTCGAGGCCCGGCCGATCGCCACGTTGAGTGTCGAGGCGCAGGAGCGGCACGAGCGCATGGAGCGCACGCGACGCGACGAGTAGCGCGCCGCCGTTCTTTCCACAGCCTGGTGTCAGACAACGCGCATCCTGTTCTGGCAGGATGCGCGTCGTCGTTTTATCGGGGGAGCCTCAGCATGTTCAGCCGTTCGATCCTTGCCGCGGCCATTCTCGCCGCCTCGACAGCAATCGCCCATGCCCAGACCACGCCGGCACCGGCACCAGCGCCTGCACCGGCCGCCCCAGCGCCGACGACAAGCGCGCCGTTGACCGGCCTCCAGGCCTGGGTGGCGCTGGTCGGCAACACGGTCAGCGGCAAGGTCGATGGCAAGGACTACGTCGACTACTACATGGCCGACGGCACGGTGAAGACGATGGAGGGCAGCCAGCTCTCGACCGGCAAGTGGTCGCTGGAGGGCCCGCAAGTCTGCTTCAAGTACCCGCGCGAGCAGCGCGACTGCTACACGATGGAAGTCGTCGGCAAGGTCGTAACCTTCAAGAGCAAGGACGGCACCGGTCTGCGCTTCGACATCCTCGACGGCAACGCGAAGAACCTCTGACGCTCGGGGAGCGCAGCAGCGCTCCCAGCTCTACTCGAACTTGATGTCGAGCTCTTTGAGCTTGGCGCCCCAGAAGGCGTGCTCGGTGCGCACCGCCTCGACGAATTGCGCGCGCGTCATGTCGGGCGGGAAATCCAGCCCGTCCTTGTCGAGCGCGCCCTTCATCTTGGGATCCTTCATCGCCTGCTTGGTGTCGCGCTCGACCTTGTCGATGATGTCGGCGGCCGTGCCCTTGGGTGCGAAGATGCCGTGCCAGCCCTTGAGCGTGGCGCCCTTGATGCCGGCCTCCTCGAGCGTCGGCACGTCGGGCAGGGCCGAGACGCGCTTGCTGCCGGTGACCGCCAGCGCACGCAGCTTGCCGGCCTTGATCTGCGCCACCGCCGGCGGCAGCGAGGAGAAGTTCATGGTGATGACGCCGCTGATGACATCCATCAGCGCCGGGCCGGTGCCCTTGTAGGGCACGTGGGTCATCTTGATGCCGGTCGCGGCCGAGAACAGCGCGCCGGCGAGGTGGTTGTTGCCGCCGGCGCCCGACGACGAATAGGTCAGCTTGTCGGGATCCTTCTTGGCCAGCGCCACCAGCTCGGCGACGTTTTTCGCCGGTACCTCGGGATTCACCGCGAGCACGTATTGGTAGTCGGTGGTCTGCACGATCGGGATCAGGTCCTCGAGCGTGTTGGTCTTGTAGCCCTTCAGCACATGCGGGTTGAGCACGATGTTGGTGCTCACGGCATACAGCAGGGTCAAGCCGTCGGGCTTGGCGTTGGCGACGGCGCTGGTGCCGATGCCGCCGGCCGCGCCGCCCTTGTTGTCGATGATGATGCTCTGGCCCAGCAGCGGCGTCATCAGGTGCGCCAGCTCGCGCGCCACGATGTCGGCACCGCCGCCGGCGGCATAGGGCACGACGAAGGTGACAGGACGCTCCGGCCACTTGGACTGCGCAAAGGTGGTGCCTGGCAGGGCCAGCGCGGCGGTTCCCGCGGCGAGGGTGTGGCGGCGGCTCAGAAGCATGGGGATTTCCTTGGCGACACGTTTTGGTTGACGGCAGATTACGACGGATCAGGTGGTGGGGCCAATCGTCTTGCCCCTGAACGCGCAATCAATAGACTGCCGGTAACGCGATTATCCCAAAAACTGGTGGCGACTTTGACTCTCCCTCTGCCGCCGCAAGCCCTCGATCTTCTGAACTCGCTCGACGACAAGTTGGCGATCAGCGGCGCCATCGTCGACGCCGTCGACGTGCGCCAGACGCAGGCAAAGGGCGGACAGGAAACCCAGGATCTGCTGGTGCGCGGTCGCGACGGTAGCCAGCACACGATCACGCTGAGCGATGTCGGCGAGTTCGAGGCGCGGCGCGGCCAGCAGATGTACCTGCTATTCGTCGGCGACACCGCCGTCCTGCTCTATAATACGCGCACCAACCAGCACATGCTGCCGGAGAATGCGGATTCGACCCGCAAGCGCGGGCTGCTGTCGAAGGCGCTCGGTCCGCTGGACATCGTCGACATCGTCCGTTCCTTTGCCACCGATCCAGAACTCCCGGGCGGCGGCTCGCGTGCGTTGCGCGAGCTGAAATCCAACGTCGACAAGATGCACGCCGAGAGGGCGAAAAAGCCGGTGCTGCCGCCGGGCACGGCACGCTATGCGATTGCTGCTGTGCTGGTGGGGGCGATCGGCTTCGGCGTGTTCTATTTCGGGGGTGAATTGCTGGGATTGCTGCGAAGGGACGGCAATCGGCCGTACGAGAAAGGGAAGTCGCTGGTGCAGTACCTCGACCTGGTGCAGTTGACCCTGGAGGAGACGCGCGCCGGCAGCAATCCGCAGAGCGGCGCGCCGGAGTGCGAACTGGTCGGCTCGATCTACAACCGCATGGGCCGCAAGGTCGACAAGCTGAAATTCAGCGGCCGCGTGCGCGGCACGGTGATCGCGTTCGACATCGAAGGCCTCGACAAGGGCGCCGAAAGGCACACCGTGGTGCTCGGCCGTCATCCCGGTGCCTGCCTGCCCAGCTATAAGGACCGCTACGAGCTCACCGAGCCAGAATGCATGTTCGATGGCGTTGTGCGGAATGGCTGCCGTGACGTCATCCGTATCCTGTTTTGAGGTATAATCGCGCCTCATGGGTGATCGGAACCACAAGAGCAGTCTGCATCCCAACTCCGAGCTGCTGCTGCGGCGGCCGGGGATCGGCCACAATGGCGGGCCGCTCGACATGTCGTGGGAGGCCTGGGTCTGGCGCCGCGCGGTGGCCAAGGCGTGGAAGACGCCCAAGCCGGAGATCGCGCTGCGCCGCATGGCGCGCGCCGAGAAGCTCGGCATCACCTATCGCGAATTCACCGCGGTGATCCTCGACACCGGCACATATCTGTCGACGGCGCTGGTGCCGCTGGGCCTCGTGGCGCGGCTGTGGCACGGCCCCGACGGCGGGATCGCGGTCGAGAAGCGGCCGGAGATGGCGGACAAGCTGGCCCGCTTCGGTGGCCGCCTGCTGCTGATTGGCGATCCGCTGATCCACGGCAAGCTGTCACCGGAGGCACTCTCCAGCTTGCGACAGTCGTTGTCCGCGGCGCTGCCCGTCTCGGTCGAGGCCGTTGGCCTGCGAGACGATGTGAAGGGCCTGCTGCATGCCGCGGCGGTGCCGAAGCAGGAGGTCTTCTTCGTCGGCACCGGCTTCGCCGACGTGGCGGTGGCCGAGGCCGCCGGGCTGACGCTCTTCAAATGGGCGCACGAGTGGCTGCCCTGAGCGACGCGAAACTGCCCCTCGCGGGCGTCAAGGTCGTCGAATTCTCGCACACCGTGATGGGGCCGACCTGCGGCATGATCCTGGGCGACCTCGGCGCCGAGGTAGTGAAGGTCGAGCCGGTCGACGGCGATCGCACGCGAAGGCTGAAGGGTTTCGGCGTCGGCTTCTTCGGCATGCTCAACCGCAACAAACGGTGCCTCGCCATCGACATCGATAAGCCCGAGGGCAGGGCGGTGGTCGACAAGCTTGTGAGCGAGGCCGACGTGCTGGTCGAGAACTTCGCGCCGGGCACGATGACCAAGCGCGGCTATGGCCCCAAGCGATGCGCCGAGCTCAACCCACGCCTGGTGTACTGCGCGCTCAAGGGCTTTCTCAGCGGACCGTACGAGCATCGCGGTGCGCTCGACGAGGTCGTGCAGATGATGGGCGGGCTGGCCTACATGACAGGGCCCAGCGGCCGGCCGCTGCGCGCCGGTGCGTCGGTGGTCGACATCATGGGCGGCAGCTTCGGCGTCGTCGGCGTGCTGCTGAAGCTGCGTGAGCGTGAACGAACCGGGAAGGGCGGCCTGGTCGAGAGCGCGCTCTTCGAGTCTGTGGTGCTGATGATGGGCCCACATCTCGCCGCCGGGGCGGTGCTGAAGCATCCCATACCGCCGATGCCCGAGCGGCTGAGCTCGTGGGCGATCTACGAGCCGTTCGACACGGCAGACGGCACCAAGATCTTCCTCGGCGTCACGAGCGATGGGCAGTGGCGCCGCTTCGTCGATGTCTTCGGGCTCGATGAGATGAAGAGCGATCCGCGGCTCACGACCAACAACGACCGCATCGCCGCGCGGCCCTGGTTGCTGCCCGCGCTGGCCAAGGTCATCGAGCGCATGCCGTTCGACGAGGTCGAGCGCAAATCGGCCGAGGCGGATATCTCCTACTCGCGCGTCGCGCGTCCCGAAGATCTCTGGGACGACCCACATCTCGCCGCCACCGGCCAGCTCGCCGAGCACATCCTGCCCGGCGGCGAGGTCACGCGCCTGCCGCTGCTGCCGTTCCGTCTCGACGGCAGGCTGATGGGCCTGCGCACGCACGCCCCGAAGATCGGCGGCGACAGCCGCGCGGTGCTGTCGTCCCTGGGCTACGACGCTGCGGCGATCGCGTCGCTCGCGGCGTCAGGCGTCGTGACCTTAGGTGACTAGTCTTCCTTCTCCCCGCGCAGGCGGGGAGAAGGTGCCCGAAGGGCGGTTGAGGGGCTTCGCTGAGTCTCGACAACGAAGTTGGTCGTCGTTGCGCGAGAAGCCCCTCATCCGCCTCGCTTGCGCGCGGCACCTTCTCCCCGCCTGCGCGGGGAGAAGGAGAGAGGTCAGCTGACCTTCACCGTCGACAGTGCGCGGTCCAGCGTCTCGACGATGCGGTCGCACTCGGCACGGGTGATCACCAAAGGCGGGCACATCGTGATGGTGTTGCCGTAGCGCCGCCCGCCGCCCGCGCGGCCGACCAGCACGCCGTTGTCGCGACAGAAGTCCGAGATGGCCGTGATGGTCTGGGCGTCGACCGGCTCCTTGGTGGTGCGGTCCTTGACCAGCTCGACGCCGATCAGCAGTCCCTTGCCGCGGACATCGCCGATGGCCTTGTGCTTTGTCATCAGGGTCCGCAGCCCGTCCAGGAAATAGGCGCCCGTGTCCGCGGCGCGCTCGGTCAGCTTCTCCCCCTCGAGAATCTCGATGTTGCGCACGGCGACCGCGGCGGAGACCGGATGGCCGCCATAGGTGTTGACCTGCGCGACCTGCCGGTTCTCGGACACCTCGCCGTAGAAGCTGTCGAACACCTTGTTCTTCACCATCGTCGCGGCGATCGGCAGGTAGGCGCTCGAGATGCCCTTGGCGACCGCGATGATGTCGGGCGAGACGCCGTAATGCTGGTGAGCGAACATCTTGCCGGTGCGGCCGAAGCCGTTGATCACCTCGTCGATGTGCAGAAGGATGCCGTACTTGCGGCAAAGCTTCTCGACCTCCGGCAGATATTCATCCGGCGGCACCGCGACGCCGACGCCGCTCATGATCGGCTCGACGATGATCTCGGCGATCGTCTCGGGGCCTTCGCCGAGAATGGCGGTCTCCATGTTCTTCACGCAGGCCATGCCGCAGCTCGGGTAATCGAGGCCGAGCGGGCAGCGATAGCAATAGGGGTGGGCGACATGCACGAAGTCGCCCGAGAACGGCTCGAACTTCGCCTTGCGCTCACCCATGCCGCCGGCATCCAGCGTCGCCAGCGTCGTGCCGTGATAGGAGAAGTAGCGGCTGACGGTCTTGAAGCGATAGTGCTGCGGATGCTCGTGCTTCATGTACTGGCGGGCGATCTTGAAGCCGGCCTCGTTCGCCTCGGAGCCCGAGTTGACGAAGTAGGTGTGATAGCCGCCACCCACCAGCCCATCGAGCTTCTCGGCCAGCGCCGCGGCCGGGACATTCATCGCGGTGTGCGGGAAATACGCCAGCTGACGAAGCTGTTCCGCCGCCACCGTGGCCAATTCGGTGCGGCCGTAGCCGATGTTGACGCACCACAGTCCGGCCATCGCGTCGAGGTAGGCGGTGCCGTCCGCATCGTAGACCGTGGAGCCTTCGCCGCCGGTGACGACGATCTGCTTGGCCTCGAGCGCCTTGTGCTGGACGATGGGGTGCAGGACGTAGTTGAGGTCCTGGTGCACGACGGCTTGGCGAATGGCGGGATCGGGCGCGTTGGTGAGTGACATCACGATCTCCTTGGATTGACTAGACCCAACCGACCCCCATCACCCAGGCAAGGGTGATGCAGGCGATGAACAGCGAGGCCATCGCTGCCAGCAGCAGCGGGCGGATGCCGAAGGCCATGATCTGGCCGAACTTCAGGCCCAGCCCGACGCCGGCCAGGGCGACGACGAAGAAGCCGCCGGCGACCCAGTTCATCGTCGGCCGCACGAAGGCGGGCAAGTCGATGATTGTGCCGATCGTGGCCATGCCCAGGAAGCCCAACACGTACCACGGCACCAGCGGCACCTTGGCGTCCTTGGTGTCGCCGCCTTCGAGACGGCGCAGCACCAGCGACAGCACGATCAGGCAGGGCGCCAGCCACAGCACGCGGGTGAGCTTGACCACCGTGCCGACCTCGCCGGCGATGGTGCCGCCGGTGAAGGCCGCGGCCACCACCTGCGCCACCTCGTGGATCGAGGAGCCGGCCCAGAAGCCGAAGGCGCGTTCCTGGAGGCCGAGAATTGGCATCAGCGCCGGCTCGGCGAACAGCGCGATCGTGCCACACAGGGTGATCACACCCAGTGCGTAGCCGGTCTCCTCATCCTTCGCCCGCGCCGGCGCCGAGGCCGCGACGATGGCGGCCGCGCCACAGACTCCGGTGCCGATGGCGACCAGCACGGAGAGCGCCCCCGATACGCCGATGCGTCGCCCCAGCCACCAGAAGAGCGCGATGGTGCTGCCGGTCGCCACCAAGGTGACCGGCACGGCCGGACCGGCGGTGAGGACGACGCGCTTGAGGTCGAGCTGCAGGCCCATCAGCACGATGCCCCAGCGCAGGATGGTCTTGGAGAGGTTGCCGATCTCCTTCGACACGTCCTTGGGCAGCGGCAGGACGCCGGCGGCAAACATGCCGATCAGCATGGCAAGCGCGATCGGGCTGATCTGCAGGCTGAGCTGGCGCAGGCCGTACCAGGCGGCATAGGCGAGCACGGCACAGGCCAGCAGCGGGGGCGCCGCCATCGCGGCCGTCTTCACTTTGGCGGAAACCACTCCTGGCGCCCCCGATGCCCTGCATGGCGGATGTTCGTTCCCGTCGCTTCTAGCGCGTCGGGGACGGCCGGCGCCACCCTCGACAGCGGCGTCGGGTGCATGACTCCTGTGCCGCCTACGCGGCCGCCGGCAGGAAGACGTTCACCGTGGTGCCGCGGCCCGGTGTGCTGTCGATGCTGACGTAGCCGCCCGATTGCTGGGCGATGCCGTAGACGATGCTGAGCCCCAGGCCGACGCCCTGGCCGGTTTCCTTGGTGGTGAAGAAAGGTTCGGTGGCGCGGCGTACGGTCTCGGGCGGCATGCCGACACCGGTGTCGCTGACCGACAAACGGACATAGCGGCCCGGTTTCAACGTGGGCTGATGGGCGAGATCGCCGGCGTCGAGATCGACGTCGGCAACCGCGATGGTCAGCTCGCCGCCGTCGGGCATGGCATCGCGCGCGTTGATCGCAAGGTTCATCAGCGCGTGCTCGACCTGGCTGGGATCGACGAAGGCGGTCGATGGGTCGGCGTGATCGCGGATGACGACGTCGACGGTCGAGCCCAGGGTCCGCTGCAGCATGCTGCGCATGCCCTCGACCAGCATGCGGATGTCGACGCGCATGGGCGACAGCACCTGGCTGCGCGAGAAGGCGAGCAGCTGCTTGGTGAGCTCCGCGCCGCGCTCGGCAGCCTCCTGGATGGTCTGCACCGCCGGCCGCGCCGGATTGTCGTGCGCGATGTCGTCGAGCGCCGCCTCGGCGTTGCCGACGACGACCATCAGCAGGTTGTTGAAGTCGTGCGCGATGCCGCTGGCGAGGTGGCCGATCGACTCCATCTTCTGCGACTGGCGCAACGCGCTTTCCATGACCCGCCGCTCGGTGACGTCCTGGCAGACCAGCATCACCGAGCGGTCGGCCGGATTGTCGCGCGCCACGTCGACCACCAGCATCGGCGTCGGACCGGCGCCGTGCGACAGCACCAGCTCGAGCCGTGCACCGGTGCCGTCCTCGCGGCAGCGCTGGATGGCGTCGACCAGGGCACTGGCCTCGGTGCTGTCGGAGATCAGCCGCAGCAGGTCGGCCAGCCGCGGCGTGCCGCCGCCGCCAAGCAACGCCAGCGCGCCGCTCGAGAGCTGCGAGAGCGCGCCGTCGTGCGCCAGGCGCACCGACCAGATGCCGGCGATTTCCTTGGCCCGGTTCAGCACCGCGTTGCGCCGCTCCAGCTCGGCCTCGGCCGTGCGCCGCGCGACCAGCTCGCGATCGACGACGATGGTGGCGGCGATGGTGACCAGCACGATCAGAACCAGGGCAGCGATCGAGGCGGTGGCCTCGCGCCGCCAGTCATGCAGGATGTCGTCCTGCGCGGCGGTGAGTGCCACGATCAGCGATCCGTTCTCGACCGGCCGAAATGAGGTCAGGTTCGACGAGGCCTGATCGACATCGCCGATATAGTAGCCCGACGGGTGCATCAGAAATGCGCTGCGCAACGGCGCGCTGGCAGGCAGCGTCATACCCGTCTGCCGTGGCGGCGCGGGGTGCCGGATCACGACGGCGCCGGTCGTGTGAACCACCCACAGGCTGCCGCTCGGGCCGACGTCGATCTGCGCGTAGAAGCGACGCAGCACCTCGGGATCGATCACGGCAACCACGATGCCGCCGAAGGAACCATCGGGCTTGTTGATCCGTCGGCCGATCGGCAGGAGGGTTCGACTGGTTGCCTGGCCGCGGAATGGCAGGTCGGTCACGACCTCCCGCCACGCCGGATCCAGCAGGCTTTGAAAGAGATAAGTGTCCTTTCGCGACTGCCCGATGACCTGGCCGATCGTCGAATGTCGGACAATTCCATCGGCGTCGATGATGGTGAGCGACGTCAACCCGGGCATGACTTCCTGGGCCGCGGCGATCATCGGACGCCAGTCATCGGCGGAACCGGTCGGGCCACCAAGGTGGGGGCTGATCACCGACAATTGCTTCAGCGTCGCGTCGGCTTCGGCGATGACGCGCTGCAAGTGCGCGGCCAGTACGACAGTCAAGGTCGCGCCGCGCGCCCTGGCCGCGTCATAGGCTTCGTCGCGGGCGCGGGTCAGATAAGTCGCCTGCCAGGCCGAGAGCGCCGCCACGAATACCGCCGCGAGAATCACCATCGCCAGTCGCAACCGATCCAGCGGGTGCTGCGGCAGTCGGAGCGTCTTTCGCAACGGCGCCGGCACGAATCCCTCGGTGGCGGTACGGAAAGTTTGTGCACTCCAATGTAAATCTGTTTGCGCCGCCGCTAGTACGACCAAACTGTCCAAAATGAACTGAGTTCGGCGCTCACTTTGTAGTGCGCCCGAAATGGTGGCAATGGACCGGGAACACTACCAGAACATGTGTCAAGACTTAAAGAATTTCAGGCACTTAATTTTCCGCTTCCCAATGAGAACAAATTGCGTACATTGGCCTTGCTCGTCCGTTTTTTCCTGATTGTCGCAGAGCCGTAGGGCTGATCTAACCGAGGAGCAGACGATGTCGTTGGTGAACCTTAAGGTCGTCGAGAAGGACGGGATGGACAACAAGGGCAAAGCGCTCGACGCAGCGCTGGCGCAGATCGAGCGGGCCTTCGGCAAGGGCTCGATCATGAAGCTTGGCCAGCGCGAGACGCTGGAGATCGAGGCGATCTCGACCGGCTCGCTGGGCCTCGATATCGCGCTGGGCATCGGCGGCCTGCCCAAGGGCCGCATCGTCGAGATTTACGGTCCGGAGAGCTCGGGCAAGACCACGCTCGCGCTGCATTGCGTCGCCGAGGCGCAGAAGAAGGGCGGCACCTGCGCCTTCATCGATGCCGAGCACGCGATGGACCCGGGCTACGCCAAGAAGCTGGGCGTCGATGTCGAGAACCTGCTGATCTCGCAGCCCGACGCCGGCGAGCAGGCGCTGGAGATCGCCGACACCCTGGTGCGCTCGGGCGCGATCGATGTGCTGGTGATCGACTCGGTGGCGGCCCTGGTGCCCAAGGCCGAGCTCGAGGGCGAGATGGGCGATTCGCTGCCCGGCCTGCAGGCGCGCCTGATGAGCCAGGCGCTGCGCAAGCTCACCGCCTCGATCTCCAAGTCCAATACGCTGGTGATCTTCATCAACCAGATCCGCATGAAGATCGGCGTGATGTTCGGCAATCCCGAGACCACGACCGGCGGCAACGCGCTGAAGTTCTATGCCTCGGTGCGCCTCGACATCCGGCGCATCGGCGCCATCAAGGAGCGCGAGGACGTTGTCGGCAACCAGACCCGTGTGAAGGTGGTGAAGAACAAGGTCGCGCCGCCGTTCAAGGTGGTCGAGTTCGACATCATGTACGGTGAAGGCGTCTCCAAGGTCGGCGAACTGATCGATCTGGGCGTCAAGGCCGGTATCGTCGAGAAGTCGGGTTCGTGGTTCTCCTACGACGGCCAGCGCATTGGCCAGGGCCGTGAGAACGGCAAGACCTATCTGCGCGAGAATCCCGAGGTCGCCAACAAGATCGAGCACGCCATCCGCGCCAATGCCGGCGTGCTGTCGGGCGCGCTGATGGATGCCGAAGGCGGCTCGGACGACGACGAATAGCATCGGTTGAGGGGCGTCCGCGTGTTCGACCGGGGAGGGCGGCACGCGGACTTTTCCCACGACAAGTGTCAGTTTCTTGTAGCCAACAAGAGAGTCTGACGGTAAACTGACAATGAGAATTTGGCGGCGTGGGACGAGGCGATGCCTCTCAACGAAATGATTGGTTTTCCACAATTAATCGATTTCACACCGCCGATGCGCCGTTGCCTTGAGGTGAACTGCGCCTAAGTTCGTATACGGAACTCGTGCCATCCCCATGGACCCCCATCCATTGGTGCGAGTTCCACGGCGCCCCATAGCGTGGGCGTCACGCGGGCGGCGCACCCCACGGCGCCGCCCGCTCCATTTCTGGCTCCCGTGATCAAGCCGGCCCTTGGATCAGGCGCGCGATCTCGCCCGCGACCTGCTCCGGATGCTGGCGCACGACCCAATGGTCGTCGCTGTCGATCTCGACCAGGCGGGCCTGTTGCATCAGGCCGGCGAGGTGGTGGCCGATTGCCACCGGGCTGATCGCGTCGCGCGTGGCCCAGACCAGCAGCACCGGCATGCGCAACGCCCGCAGCTCCTCGCTCAAATCACTGGTGTGCTCGAAGATCCACGCTGGCGCATGTGGGTAGGCCTTGATGTAGTCGGACCGCCAGTCGGCAAGATCGAAGGCGCTGCGGTCGATACCACCCGATGTCGCCGTGAACACCAGGTGACTGACGCGATCGGGCCGACGGATGGCGACCTTCGCTGCGACCACGCCACCCATGGACTGCGCGACCAGCGCCGTTGGTTCCTCCAGTCGATCCAGAACGAGATCCGCGAGATCGTCGTAGGAGGCGATGTTCGGCGAAGGCGCGACAGAGCCCATGCCAGGCCAGTCGAGGTAGCGCTTGCGCCAGGCTGGCGGCAGCAACTCTCCCACAGGCAGCCAGAAGCTGGCCGCGCCCGAGGAGCCGGGCATGAAGAGCAGCGACGGTCGGCTCATGACGGTGGTTTGCCGCCGTCGCCTTTCACCAGCGCGTCCTGGATCGACATCAAGCGCTCGATCCATTGCTGCGCCGGCCGGGTGACCGTCGATTTCGGATGGCCGGCGAGCCAACGGAACAGCAGCGGCAGCAAGGTCGCGCGCGGCTTCGGTGGGGTCTCCTCCGATGTCAGGCGCAGCAGCGCGCCGGCAATCGGCGGCGAGCGTATGCCCTCGACGAGGCCCAGGCCCATGGTCGAGCAATGCGCCGGCAGAGACGTCACGAGATGCTCGCGGCAGGCCAATGGCCGCGATGGGTGGATCGTGCAGTTCTCGTTCTCGAGGAACGGGCAGTCGAGGTAGAGATCGAAGTAGGCCTTGGCCAGGTGGTTGTAGGTGCCGCGCGATTGGCCGTGCACGTCGAGGATTGCGATACCTGCGGCATCGAGCTTGCGCTCGGCCTCGGCAAATCGTCCCCGGATCACCGCGCGCCGCGGCTCCGGCATCGCCTCGACCAGATCGACCAGGGACCAGGCCTCGACATCCGACAGCGGCACCGCCTGCCGGCAGCAGGCGCCACAGCCCGGGCGGCACGAGACACTCTTGCCGACGCGCTCGACAGCCGCGATGCCGGTGCCGACCGCGTGCGTCGACAACTGGAACACCGCGGGCAAGACCTGCTGTGCGGTGACGTCGCCAGCGGGGATATTCAGGCTGAGGGTCGTCTTTTCAGCCGATGGGGCGGGGCCGATGGGCGGCGGGTCCGGCTTGGGAATCGAGGAGACGGCTTTGAGGAAGGCGTCGACCCACTCCGGGCCGGTCTTGAGCGGGAAGCGCTCGGGGTGTCCAGCCGCCCATTCCAGCGCCAACGACAATGCCGTCCAGCGTGTCGACTGGTTGCCCGACGGATCCGTAAGGGTACGCGCCAGGGCCGACATCTTCGGTACTTCGACCGGGTCGATTTCGCCCTCGGCCAGCCGCGAGCAATTGGCCGCCGGCGAGGTCACGAGGTACTCGCGACAGACCAACGGCCGGTCCTGGTGGATCGAGCAGCTCTCGTCCTCGAGGAAAGGACAGGCGAGGTCGAGCTCGTAGTACTCCAGCCCAAATTCCGTGGCCTCCTCGGGCGAGTGGCCGGTCGGCGCCATCATGTAGGCCTTGAGACCAGCCTCCTGCAGCCGGCGCGAGGCCTCGGCGAAGCGATCCTCGATTACCTTGCGGCGTGCCGGGGGCATGGCATCGACCAGAGCCCGCAGGTGATGCGCCTCGACATCGGAGATCGGCACCAGCTGGCGGCAGCATGCGCCACAACCTTTGGTGCAGGAGATTTTCAATCCTTTGCGCTCGACCTGCCTCTCGGTCTCCTCGACCACCGCATTGACCAGCCGTAGCAGCGTGGGCAACGCCTGCTGTGGCTTGATGGGATGCGGCGACACCTCCAGTCGCGTCTCGATGCGCATGGAGCCGACCATCATCCGCAAATTGGCGGAGATGACGTCGGAGCCGGGATTGGCAGGCGGCATACGGGCGAACTCCTGATCTACGCGGCGTGCCGGTTTACCATTCCTCGCTCGCCTCGGGCAGCGGTCGACTTACCATCTCGACCGAATCGCCGAAGCGGACCTGCATGGCAGCGCCGAACACCTTGATCCAGGTCTCCGCCGTCTGCAGTTCCGGCTCTTGCGGATGGCGGCGCAGCCACTCGAGCACGGCGACCAGCGGGAAGACGTTGTAGTTCTCGGGATCGTGCGCGCCATCCATGACATGCAGCGCGGTCGAAGTCTGCGGCGCGGCGAGGCGTCTGATCTGCTTACGCTCGAGCTTGGCGCAATGGATCGACGGCGAGACCACGAGATACTCGCGGCAGATCAGCGGTCGGTCGGGGTGGATCGAGCAGGCCTCGTCCTCGAGGAACGGGCAGGGAATGCCGAGATGGAAATAGCCTTCCACCATCGGCCTGTGCTCGCTCGGCAGCATGCGTCCGCCGCGCGCCAGCCGGTCCCAGATGCCGGCCTCGCGCAACCGCGCCTCGGCCTCGGCGAAGCGGGCCCGCACGCGTGCCTGACGATCCTCCGGCATGCGTTCCAGCAGCTGGGCCAGCGCTCGCGCTTCGATATCGGAGACTGGCACGTACTGCCGGCAACAGGCGCCGCAGCCGGCGCGGCAGGTGATGGCCTCGCCGCGTTCCGCCGAGGCGTCCTTGACCCGCTGCATCATGGCGTTGACCAGGGCACGCAGCGCGGGCAGCACGGCATAGGCGGGCACCTGGCCCGCCGGCAGTGGAACGGTGACCGATTCGCCGCCGGGCAGCTCGATAATTGCCGGCAGACCCTCGACCTGAGTGGCTTCGTTGCTCATGGTGCGTGGCGACAGCATCGCATGGACACCCCCTGATGTGCATTGTAAAACCGCTGACTTTGCAACGGGATCGGCCGCGTTGATACAGCGCGGCGGGCGCCCGGGGCGCCCCGGCAACGGTTCAGGACAATGGCAAGCGCGAGCGACATCAGGCGGACGTTCCTCGAGTTCTTCCGGCGCGAAGGCCACGAAGTCGTGGCCTCGAGCCCGCTCGTGCCGCGCAACGATCCCACGCTGATGTTCACCAACGCCGGCATGGTGCAGTTCAAGAACGTCTTCACCGGCCTGGAAAAGCGCGCTTACAGCCGCGCCTCGACGGCGCAGAAATGCGTGCGCGCCGGCGGCAAGCACAACGACCTGGAGAATGTCGGCTACACCGCGCGCCACCACACCTTCTTCGAGATGCTGGGGAATTTCTCGTTCGGCGACTACTTCAAGGAACGCGCGATCGAGCTGGCCTGGAACCTGCTGACCAGGGATTACGGCCTGCCGAAGGAGAAGCTTCTGGTCACCGTCTATCACGACGATGACGAAGCGTTCGGCCACTGGAAGAAGATCGCCGGCCTGCCCGATCAGAAGATCATCCGCATCCC
>JAFAZJ010000216.1 GCA_019239835.1 Alphaproteobacteria bacterium
TCCTCGACAGCCTTCTCCCTGATCTCCGGCGCCAGCCTCAGGGCGCCGCGACGATGGGCATCTTCCAGCGTGACTCCGGGCGAGCAGATGACGGGGTCGTTATTCATGAACCATTTGAAGGACTCGTTGCACAGCTCCATCCGCTCCTCGGCGTCGAAGAACGCGATACCGCCGGCCATCGATTCCATCGCGGCAACCAGCTTGGCGCGCGCCTCCGTCGCCCGTGTCTCGCTGTTCTTCAGGTCGGTGACGTCGCGATGCACGACCAGGCGTCGTCCCTCAGCCAGAATCGAGACCGACACTTCGAGCCATCGATCGCGCCGCGGCAGCGAATGCCAGCCGTCGGTGCCATGCTCTAACAGCTGCTCGCGCAGGTCGATGGCTGCTGCCCTTTCCGCCGGCCCGAGCGGCCCGAACTCGCCGGCCTCGATCTGGCGCCCGACCAGCTCCTTGAGCGTCAGTCCGATCAGCTCCTCGGCGCGATCAGTGCCCATGGTCCGTAGCGCGACATCGTTGATGAACAGCAGCCGCTTGTCCGCGCCGTAAAGGACGACCGCGTCGCTCAGCGCGTTGAGCGCGGTTCGCAATGTGCCGCGTGCGTCCTCGCTGGCGGTGTTGGCCGCTTCCAGCCGATGCAGCAGCCGTTCGTGCGACAGCGCGGCAGAGACCATCTCGCGCGCCAGGCGCCGCTGGCCTCGCGCGAGCAGCAGCATGCCCGCTCCCAGAATCGGCAAGGCGGCAAGCCCCAGGACCATCGCGATGGTCTGCTGGGTCAGCATCAAGGCGACGCTCATCGGCATCAGCAAGGCTGCGACATAGCCGGCATAGATCCGCGCCGAATAGGCGCGCGAGGATGCGCCGAATGCGAAGATGATCAGCAGCAGGCAGAGCACGACACGGACCGATATATCGGCGCTCCACGCCACCACCGCGGCGCCCACACCGGCCACCAGGCCGTTGGCCACTGTCAGCACCAGATGCAGATGCAGCCAGTACTCGGGTGACTCGCGGTCCGATCCCGCCGCGTGACTACGCGCGAGTCGTAAATAGAGCGCGAAGCACAGGACGTGCAGACCGGCGAGGATCAGGAACAGCCACCACGCGCTACGGCCGCTATCGAGCAAGCCGTAGATCGGCCAGAACAGGATCGGCAGGCCGCGCACATCGGAGTTCCAGCGCATCAGCCGCGCCGTCAGCTCACGCTCGACGATCGGGCTGGCCGGGTCGGTCGCGTCTGCCTCCATATTGGGCGCTCGGCTCATGACAGCACTATGCCCCAGCCGCACGTCGCGTCAGTGTCTCCGCCACAGGTGAATTGTGTCGTGTGTGTCTTCGCTGCCGCTCGATGACATCGCGACGACACCGACGTTGCCCAACAGAGACACAACACCTCGGTGCAAAGACATGAACGACACAAAATCCAGTACCCGAGGACATTCGCACGACGCCTGACACAGGCATCTTCCCTCCATCGAAGGACGGCACACCGCCGACCGACAATGCAAAGGGAGATACGACAATGTTCACGCGCTTCACCGCCTTGCTCGCCGCCACACTGCTGGCCATCGCAGTCGGCACTCCGGCACATGCGATCCACAGCATGCAGGGCAAGGATCTCAACGGCAAGGATCTCAACGGCACGGAGCTCAATGGCACGGAGCTCAACGGCAAGGACGTCAACGGCAAGGACGTCAATGGTCAGCAGCTGAGCGGTACGCGCCAGGCGCTCGACGGCCGGGTCCTGATGATCGAGCTGCCATCGGAGTAAGCAGCCCGAGGAGGCCGGATGTGCAGCATCCGGCCTTCGCCTCGTTCAATTCACGCCGAGAGACCTAATCATGCGCTTGCTTCGTCTCATCCTGCCCCTGCTCGGCGCCTTCGTGGCAGCCGCTGCCGTTGCCGCTCCAGCGCCTACCATTGCCGGCGTCGATGTCGAGGGAACCCGTTTCCGCGTTACCATGACCGACGGCCAGATGAGGCACTCGGACAAGCTGGTCGGCGCCGTGCTGACGATGGGCTTGGACGGTCGCCTCGTGCGGGTTCGGATCGACTCGGTCACCCCTGATCCGCGGGCAAGTGCGCGAGATGTCTGGCTGCATACGCTTTCGATGCAGATGCCCGACGGCTCCTGGCGCAATCCATGCAAGGCCGATCCAGACGGCAAGCATTTCGCCTTTCCAATCGCCGGCCGCACCACAGACGGCGTCCTGCGTGCAGCCGAGCCCGGCCGCTTCGAGTTGGTCTGCTCAGCCGGTGCCCAGGGCAAGTGCGCGCGGTTCGGCTACCTGCCGTGGAGCGTGGGCGCCGACGGCAAGCCGCTGGTCGATACCTACAATGCGTGCGTGCGCCTGTTTCGCGGCGACTATGGTGGGCGTGACGAGCCGCTGACCAACAACGGTATGCTGATCGACTTCTACGATTTGCAGGGTATCCAGAACAGCGACGCCGATCCGGTTCTGGTCTTCGAGGCCGGCTGGGGACCCGATGGCGCGGTCTGCGTGCACCATCCGCGTGTGAAGGAGAACGTGACCTTGGAGCAGCTCGAGGCGCGCTATCCGCAACTCAGGGGCCGCACCGGCGCGATCTGCACGGAGGAGTTCGCCCGCGCGCATGGCGCGCTGGTGTTCAATCACTCGCGACCCTAAGTCCCTAACGAAAGCGGCGCGCCTTCCAGGGCGCGCCGCGTCGTTGATATCGCGGTGGTCGCTATTTCGCGCACTGCACCATGATCTCGACCTTCAGCCCCGGCGCGGCAAGCTTGGCCTCGACGGTGGCGCGCGCGGGCGTGTTGCCGGGCGCGACCCAGGCGTCCCACACCTCGTTCATCTGGCTCCAGGTGGCGATGTCGGTGAGCCAGATATTGGCCGAGAGGACCTTGCTCTTGTCGGTGCCGGCCTTGGCGAGCAGCGCATCGATCTTGTCGAGGATCTGCTTGGTCTGGCCCTTGACGTCGGCCTTGCTGTCGTCGGCGGTGAGGCCGGCGAGATAGACGGTGTTGCCGTGCACGACCGCCTGACTCATGCGCGGACCGGCGTTGATGCGTTCGACCATGGTGCTCTCCCTCCGTATGAGCGGATACGGGACGCACCCTAGCAAACAAGTCGCGGCGGAGTCAGCGCGGCAACAGCCCGGCCGGATCGACCGGCTTGTTGCGGTAGCGGACCTCGAAATGCAGCTGCGGCTCGGAGGCACCGCCCGAGGTACCGACGGTGCCGATGGTCTGGCCCTTCTTCACCGTCGCGCCCTTGGCCACCGACATCTGGTCGAGATGGGCGTAGGCGGTGATGTAGCCGCCGGCATGACTCACCAGCAGCAGGTTGCCCAGGCCACGCACCTCGTTGCCCGCATAGACGACGGTGCCGCCATCGGCCGCCTTTACTGACGTGCCTGCGGCGGCGGCGATGTCGATGCCATCATTCTGCTGGCCGCCGGCGCGCGGGCCAAAACCGGCCAGGGTACGGCCGCGCAGCGGCCACTCGAAACGCGGCGCCGCGGCGGGCATCGCGGAGGCCGGCGGCGTCATGCGCGGCACGGGGTCGGTCACTGCCGGCGGCGCGGCCGAGGTCGGCGGCGTGGGTGCGCCTGTCACCGGCGGCAGATCGGTGGCTTCGACGCGGCCGATCGCGGGGGCAGGACCGCTTGGCGGTGATGCTGCCGGCGGCGGCACGCCGCGCGCCTGGGTCGTGTCGACGACGCGGGCGTTGGGCACCGCCAGGTTGGTGCCGGGCCGCAGCCTGTAGGGCGACTTCAGCCCGTTGCGCTCGGCGATGGTGTCGCGCGACACGCCGAAGCGCGCGGCGATGCCATCGAGCGTGTCGCCTTCCTTCACGACATAGGTCGCGACGGCGTTGGGGCTGGCGCCCGAACCGGGATATTCGATCGTGCCTTCACGCCCGCTATAGGTCGTGTCGCAGGCCGCCATTGATATCAGCGCCAGTGCGACAAGGACCCGCTTCGCGGGGATGAACAGCGACGATCGCGAGGGGGAGCGATGCGCGTTCATTTGAACGCGCACACTACCCGAAATGACTGGTGATGTGAATCCCGCGCGGCCGATGGCCGCTAGATGCGCTGATCCATCTCCAGCGCCGGCTCGTCGCAATCGACGCAGCCCACGACCTTGGCCGGCACGCCGGCAACGGTGCAGCCGGCCGGCACGGGATGCAGCACGACGCTGCCCGAGGCGATCTTGGCACGCGCACCGACCTCGATATTGCCCAGCACCTTGGCGCCGGCACCGATCAGCACGCCCCTGCGGATCTTGGGATGGCGATCGCCGGTCTCCTTGCCGGTGCCGCCGAGCGTCACGCCCTGCAGCATCGACACGCCGTCCTCGACCACCGCGGTCTCGCCGATCACCACGCCGGTGGCATGGTCGATCATGATGCCCTTGCCGATGCGCGCGGCGGGGTTGATGTCGACGCCGAAGATCGAGCTCGAGCGGCTCTGCAGGAACATCGCCATGCCGCGCCGGCCGCGACCGAGCAGCCAGTGCGCCACGCGATAGGTCTGCAGGGCGTGGAAGCCTTTGAACCACAGGAACGGGTCGAGCCGCGAGCGACACGCGGGATCGCGCTCGTAGACCGCGACGATGTCGGCGCGGGCGGCGACGCCGATCTCGGGATCGCCGGCGATCGCCTCGTCGAGCGTCTGGCGGATCAGCATGGCCGGCGTCTCGCTGGTCGCCAGCATACGGGCCAGGTGATAGGTCAGCGCGCTCTCGAGGCGCGGCTGGCTGAGGACGGCGGCGTGCAGCAGGCTGGCCAGCGCCGGCTCGGCGCGCGCGAGGTCCTGGGCTGCTTCGCGGATCTCGGTCCAGATCGGGTCGACGGCGGCGACCTTGGCGATGACGTTGCTGTCCATGCGGTTACCTCGCGGCGTGATCGGCCGGGTTTATGGCGCGGACTCTCGCCGCGACCGCGATCCCGCGCAAGCAATCCTCACATGAGATTTAGCGGGCGACGCAGCAATCCCTTTCACGCGAGCGTGAGGCTCAGCCGCCGCGCTTCTGCAACTCGGCGATCAGCGCATCGAGCCCGTTGCGGCTGATATAGGCGTTGAAGTCGGAGCGGCGCGTCATGCCCATGCTGACACCCTCGACCTGGATGTCGATGACCTTGCCGCGCGCGATTTCCCAAACAATGCGGATCGGCTGGCCGCCCTGGGGCTGCATCAGCTGCGTCTCGACGAGCTGCGAGGCGCCGTTGGGCGACACCTTGCCGACCTTCAGGGTCTGGCCCTGATAGTTCTTGAAGCGACCGGAGTAGGCGCGGATTTCGGCCTTCTCGAAGGCCGACATGAACTTGTCGCGCTGCTCGGGCGTGGCGCTGTTCCAGTGCCGGCCGAGCACCATCTGGCCGATGGCGTTGACGTCGAAATTGGCGCGGAACAGCTGGCTCATCTGCTGCTCGCGCTCGGCATCGGAGGCGCCGGTCTTGACCGCGGCTAGCACCTGCGCGGCCATGTTCTCGACAACTTGGGCAGCTTCCTGCGCCGAGGCGCCCACCACGGAAACCAGGGTCATCGCCGACGCGACCATGCACGTCACGACCCAACGCCGAAACGCCGCCACATGAACCTCCATCGGATGATACGTCAGCGCGCGAAGCCCAGCTCCGGCCGTCCCGACGCGACCAGCGCCAGCGACGCGGTCTGGGGAGCGCCCTTCTGCCTGATTTCGGCCACGCGCCGCTGCGTATAGGCGCTGCGCAGCGCCGAGTAGTAGTCGACCGAGTTCTTCTCAATATCGTCCAGTGCCTGCATCGTGCGCGAGCGGATGTCGACCAAAGTGACGCCGGCACGCGCATACATCAGATACTCAACGTCGAGCTGCCACGTAAGGATGCGGAAGGGATCGATGACATAATCGGCCAGCAGGCCCACCGCGTCGCGCGCGTTGGACGGGCCGATCAGCGGCAGCACGAGATAGGGCCCACCATCCTCCGGCGGCGCCTTGGCCCAGACGGCGATGGTCTGGCCGAAATCCTCCTTGGTCGGCGGGATGCCGAACTCCTTGGCGACATCGAAGATGCCCAGGACGCCCAGGGTGGTGTTGACCAGGAAGCGGGCGACGGTCTGCGCCGCGCGCGAGGGCTCGCCCTGCGCCACCTCGTTGATCGCGGTGACCGGCTCGCCGAGATTCTGCACGACATTGGTGACGCCGCGCTGGACCGGCTCCGGGACCCAGAATTTGTAGGTCACCGTGATCGGCCGCACGATGAACATGTCGATAGTCTGATTGATCGCGAACATGAACCGGTTGGGGACCTCAAGCGGATCCCACACCTCGCCCTGCTCCCGGGTCGCGCAGCCGGAAAGTCCGGCGGTGGCGGCCACCAGCATGACGGCCAGCCCGAACCGGACGCGGGACAGTAGATACCTGATCATTATCAATACGACCTGCTCACCATCCCGAGGGGCCCGGACGGGGGTGCCGCAGTATGCTTGCGCAGGTGCTCAGTTCACAACGGCAAAGTTTCCTTGCGACCTGCGTGGGTTTTGTGAAGGACGGCTTTTTCCCCACGTTAGAAGTTCTGGATTGACATAGATATAAGCATATCTTTATGTATGCGATATGGAAGACCTTCTCCTTCTTCTCCGGGCGGCGGCCGAGGACACGCGGCTGCGCATTCTCGCGCTGGCAGCGCGTGATCAGCTCACGGTCAGCGAGTTCGTCGACATCCTTGGGCAGAGCCAGCCCCGGGTGTCGCGCCACCTCAAGCTGATGGTCGAGGCCGGGCTGCTGGAGCGGTTCCGCGAGGGCCAGTGGGCGTATTTCCGGCTGGCCCGGCATCCCGAGCTCGCCCCGGTCGTCGAAGCGATCGTCGCCAAGCTGGGCGCCGAGGGCGATCTGGCGCGGCTCGAGGACCTCAGGCGCCGGCGCGAAAACCGCGCCATCGCCTATTTCCGCACCAACGCCGAGCGCTGGGACCAGCTCAGGGCGCTGCACATCGACGACGCCGAAATCGAGAAGGCGCTGGTCGACCTGCTGCCCGACGACGCAGGCTCGCTGCTCGATATCGGCACCGGCACCGGCCGCATCCTGGAGGTGCTGGCGCGTCACGCCGAGCGCGCCACCGGCATCGACCAGTCGCGCGAGATGCTGGCGGTGGCCCGTACCAACCTCGCCCGCGCCGGCCTGGGCAATGTCGAGATCCGCCAGGCCGACATGTATGCGCTGCCCTTCGCCTCGATGTCGGTCGACGTCGTCTCGATCCACCAGGTGCTGCACTACGCCGAGGACCCGGCCGCCGTGCTGCGCGAGGCCGCGCGCGTGCTGGCACCCGGCGGCACGGCGCTGATCGTCGACTTCGCGCCGCACGACCTGGTCGAACTGCGCCGCGAGCACGCCCACGTGCATCTCGGCTTCGCCGACAACCAGGTCGCCGGCTGGCTTGCCGCCGCCGGCCTGGAGGCCGCCGCGCCGCTGCACCTGCCGGGCAAACGCCTGATGGTCAGCATCTGGCGCGCCACCAAGGCCAAGGCTGACACCGCCGTCGTCACCGCCACGACCGGCGCCCCGCTTCAGGAGACTTCGCGATGAGCCCTGACACCGGTCCGCTCAGCCACGCCGCGCCGCTCGCCGAGTTCCCGGCCCGCGCGCCGCGCAAGCTCGCCGTCTCGTTCGAGTTCTTCCCGCCGCGCACCGAGGCGATGGAACAGGCGCTGTGGGGCGCCGTCGAACGCCTCGCGCCGCTGAAGCCCTCGTTCTTCTCGGTGACCTACGGCGCCGGCGGCTCCACGCGCCAGCGCACGCACGAGACCGTGGTGCGCATCAAGCGCGAGACCGGCGTCGATCCCGCCGCCCACCTGACCTGCGTCGGCGCGACCAAGGAAGAGATCGACGAGGTCGCGCGCGACTACTGGAACGCCGGCGTCCGTCACATCGTCGCCCTGCGCGGCGATCCGCCCTCGGGCATGGGCGGCAGCTACACGCCGCATCCCGGCGGCTACGCCAACGCCGCCGACCTGGTGGCCGGCCTGAAGAAAATCGGCGACTTCCAGATCAGCGTCGCGGCCTATCCCGAGAAGCATCCGGATTCCTCGGACAACGCCGCCGACCTCCTGAACCTCAAGCGCAAGATCGATGCCGGCGCCGATCGCGCCATCACCCAGTTCTTCTTCGAGGCCGACGACTTCCTGCGCTTCCGCGATCAAGCGTGGGCGATGGGCATCCACGCGCCGATCGTGCCGGGCATCATGCCGGTGAGCAACTTCACCCAGCTCAAGCGCATCGCCGGGCTGTGCGGCGCCAAGGTGCCGAGCTGGATGGCCGAGATGTTCGCCGGCCTCGACGACGACATCGAGACCCGCCGCATGATCGCCGCGTCAGTCGCCGGCGACCTGTGCCGCCGCCTCGAGAGCGAGGGCGCCACCGCCTTCCACTTCTATACGCTGAACCGCGCCGACCTCACTTTCGCCATCTGCCATCTGCTGGGCGTTCGGCCGACCAAGAGTGCGTGACATGACCCGCAGTGAAAAAGCCGACCTGCTGCTGCAGATCGCCCAAGAGCGCATCTTGGTGAAGGACGGGCCCTACGGCTCGATGATCCAGAGCTACAAGCTCGACGAGGATGGCTTCCGCGGCGGCCGTAGCTTCAACCACGACCAGAAGGGTGACAACGACCTCCTGAACGTGACGCGGCCGGAGATCGTCGGCGAGATCTGCGACGCCTATCTCGCCGCCGGCGCCGACATCGTCGCCACCAACACCTTCAACGCCAACGCCATCAGCCTCAGTGACTACGGCATCCAGACCATGGCGCGCGAGATCAACATCGCCGCCGCGCAGATCACCCGCGAACATGCCGATCGCTGGACCGCGAAGGACCCAGCCAAGCCGCGCTTTGTCGTCGGCGCCCTGGGCCCGACCAACAAGACGCTGTCGGTCTCGCCCAACGTCAACGACCCGGGCTACCGCGCCGTGAGCTTCGACGAGGTCAAGGCGATCTACCGCGAGCAGATCGATGGCCTGCTCGAGGGCGGCGTCGACTTCGTCCTGGTCGAGACGGTCTTCGATACGCTCAACGCCAAGGCAGCCCTTGTCGCCGCCGACGAGGCCGCCGAAGCTTTGGGCGAAGAGTTGCCGGTGATGGTCTCGATGACCTTGACCGACCTCGCCGGCCGCAACCTCTCGGGCCAGACGGTCGAGGCCTTCTGGCATTCGATCCGCCATGTGCGGCCGCTGACCATGGGGTTGAACTGCAGCTTCGGCGCCACCGAGCTGCAGCCCTATGTCGCCGACATGAACGGTCGCGTCGACAGCCTGGTCTGCGTCTATCCCAACGCCGGCCTGCCCAACGACATGGGCGCCTATGACGAACCGCCCGAGCTCACCGCCAAGCTGGTGCGCAAATGGGCCGAGGCCGGCTGGATCAACGTGGTCGGCGGCTGTTGCGGCACGACGCCCGCGCACATCAAGGCGATCGCCGACGCGGTGCGCGACCTGCCGCCCCGGCAGAAGCCCAGCCTGATCCCGGCCCTGCGACTGTCTGGAATGGAAGCGGCGAGTTTCTTCTGATGTCCGCGGAACCCCAGCCTCAGGCGCAGCGCGCCTCGTTCATCAATATCGGCGAACGCACCAACGTCACCGGCTCGGCGCAGTTCAAGAAGCTGATCCTTGGCGGCGACTACAATGCGGCGGTCGAGGTCGCGCGCCAGCAGGTCGAGAACGGCGCGCAGATCATCGACGTCAACATGGACGAAGGTCTGCTCGATTCCGAGAAGGCGATGGAGACCTTCCTCAAGCTGATCGCGGCGGAGCCCGACATCGCGCGCGTGCCGATCATGATCGACAGCTCGAAATGGAGCGTGATCGAGGCTGGCCTGAAATGCGTCGCCGGCAAGCCGATCGTGAACTCGATCTCGATGAAGGAGGGCGTCGAGCCGTTCAAGGCGCAGGCGCGCAAGATCCGCCGCTATGGTGCCGCCGCCGTCGTGATGGCCTTCGACGAGAAGGGCCAGGCCGACACCATCCAGCGCAAGGTCGAGATCTGCCAGGCAGCCTACAAGATCCTGGTCGAGGACGTCGGCTTCCCGGCCGAGGACATCATCTTCGATCCCAACATCTTCGCCGTGGCGACGGGCATCGAGGAGCACAACAATTACGGCGTCGACTTCATCGAGGCGACGCGGCAGATCAAGGCGACGTGCCCGCACGCGCGCATATCAGGGGGTGTGTCGAACCTCAGCTTCTCCTTCCGCGGCAATGAGCCGGTGCGCAAGGCGATGCACTCGGTGTTCCTGTATCACGCCATCCAGGCGGGCATGGACATGGGCATCGTCAATGCCGGCCAACTCGACGTCTACGACCAGATCCCGCAGGAACTGCGCGACGCCTGCGAGGACGTGATCCTCAACCGCCGGCCCGACGCCACCGAGCGCATGCTGGAGCTGGCGCCGAAGTACAAGGGCTCCGGTGCCGCCGTTGAAACCATCGACGCCGAGTGGCGCTCATGGCCGGTCGAGAAGCGGCTGGAGCATGCGCTGGTCAAGGGCATGGACCAGTGGGTGGTCGACGACACCGAGGAAGCGCGCCAGGTCGCGGCCAAGCCGATCGAGGTGATCGAAGGCCCGCTGATGGCCGGCATGAACGTGGTTGGCGACCTGTTTGGCGCCGGCAAGATGTTCCTGCCGCAGGTGGTCAAGAGCGCGCGCGTGATGAAGAAGGCCGTCGCGCACCTGATCCCCTACATCGAGGCGGAGAAGAGCGAGGGCCAGCGCGCCAAGGGCACGATCGTCATGGCGACGGTCAAGGGCGACGTCCACGACATCGGCAAGAACATCGTCGGCGTGGTCCTGCAGTGCAACAACTTCGAGGTCATCGATCTCGGCGTGATGGTGCCCTACCAGGACATCCTCAAGGCCGCCAACGAGAACAAGGCCGACATCATCGGTCTGAGCGGCCTGATCACGCCCTCGCTCGACGAGATGCAGACCGTGGCCGAGCAGATGACGCGCTCGGACTTCAAGATCCCGCTGCTGATCGGTGGTGCCACGACCTCGAAGGTGCACACCGCGCTGCGCATCGCGCCCAAGTACCAGGGCCCGACCGTGCACGTGCTCGATGCCTCGCGCGCCGTCGGCGTCTGCACGGCGCTGACCTCCGACACCCAGGCGACGGACTTCGCCACCAAGGTCGCGGCCGAATACGAGGCGATCCGCATCGAGCGCGGCGACGGCACCAAAGAAAAGCTTGCGTCACTGGCCGTTGCACGCGCCAACGAATTCAAGATCGATTGGTCGGACTACACGCCGCCCAAGCCGACCTTCACCGGCACGCGCGTCTTCGCCGAATACCCGCTGCACGAGCTGGTCGAGCGCATCGACTGGACACCGTTCTTCCGCGCCTGGGAGCTCGCCGGCAACTACCCGCAGATCCTCGAGGACGCGGTGGTGGGCGAAAGCGCGCGCCGGCTGTTCACCGACGCACGCAAGATGCTCGAGCGCATCGTGCGCGAGAAGTGGCTCACCGCGAAGGGCGTGGTCGGTTTCTGGCCGTGCCGCCGCGAGGGCGACGACGTCGTGCTCTACGAGGACGAGAGCCGCACCAAGGAACTCTCACGCCTGTTCTTCCTGCGCCAGCAGGTTGAGAAGCGCGCCGGCAGGGCCAACATGTGCCTCGCCGATTTCATCTCGCCCGAAGCGGACTGGATCGGCGGCTTCGCCGTCACCGCAGGCCACGGCATCGAGGAGCATCTCGCGCGCTTCAAGGCGGACCACGACGACTACTCCGACATCCTGCTGAAGGCCCTCGCCGACCGCCTCGCCGAGGCCTTCGCCGAGCGTCTGCACGAGCGCGCACGCAAGACCCTGTGGGGCTACGCACCGGACGAGGCCTTGAGCAACGCCGACCTGGTCCGCGAGAAGTATCGCGGCATCCGCCCCGCCCCGGGCTATCCCGCGTGCCCCGACCACAGCCAGAAGCCCGAGCTATTCCGCCTGCTCAACGCCGGGCAGAACGCCGGCATCACGCTGACCGAAAGCTTCGCCATGATGCCGACATCGGCTGTGTCGGGCTATTACTTCGCCCATCCGCAAGCGCAGTACTTCGGCGTCGCGCGTATCGGCAAGGACCAGGTCGAGGACTACGCCAAACGCCGCGGCGTCGAGATCGAGCAGGCCGAACGCTGGCTACGTCCGAACCTCGGATATTCAACGTAACAATGCCAACGCCACGCTTACCGTGAACACGCTGGCCACCGTCGACAGCACGACTGCGTTGGTCGAGCGGCCGATGCCGACGTTGTAGCGCTGGGCGATCATGTAGACGTTGGCGCCTGCCGGCATGCTGGCGTTGAGCACGGCGATGGTGAGCCCCAGCGACTCGAGGCGAAACACGTAGCGGCCCGCGAGATAGACCACGATCGGCAGCACCAGCAGCTTCGCCACCGAGGTCAGCACACCTTCACGCAAATGGCCCCGAAAGCCGACATGGGCCAGCGACGCACCGAGCGTGATCAGGCCCATCGGTGCCGCCGCCTGCGCTGCGAGCGCCAACGCCTTGTCGAGCACGTCGGGCATGGCGAGGCCGGGGATGCGCCGCGTCAGCTCGCCCCAGGCGAGACCGGCGAAGATCGCCGGCAGCACCGGATGCTTGAACATCGTGAGCATCGCGGCACCCATGCGGCGCGCGATGCCGCCGTGGTCCTGCAGGTCGATCTCGATCAGGAAGCAGGCAAGCGTCAGCATGATCAGCGAATGCACGCTGATGATCATCAGCAGCGGCACCAGGCCATCCTCGCCGAAGGCCAGGCTCACCAGCGGAATGCCGAGCCCGACGCCGTTGGAGAACGAGCCCGACAGCGCCAGGATCGCCTGGTCGGCGAGACGCATGCCCAGCACGAAGCGGCCGATCAGCATCAGCGCGATGAAGACCAGCGCCACGCCGCTGAAGAAGGCCAGCAGGATCGCCGGGTCGAGCGACTCGACGCGCACCTTGGCCATCGAGCGGAACAGCAGCGCGGCGAACAGGATGTAGAAGGTGACGTTGGCGAGGCCGCGCACCGCCTCCTCGCTGACCAGCCCCGAGCGGGCCAGCAGGAAACCCGCCAGCCCCAGCAGCACGACGGGCAGGACGATCTCGGCGATGACGATCATGCGGTCACGGCGCTCGGGAGCGCCGGCGCTCCCGATAGATCAACCGCTCGCCATCTTCTCGCGCGGTACGCGATGGATCGGATAGCCGGCGTCGGGTGGGATGTTGAGCCACACCGAGCCGTCATCCTCGGTCTTCAGCCATGGCAGCACGTCGACGATGCGGCGTGCCTTGGCCTGGGCGATTGCCTCGGCCACGGTCTTGGCCTCGCCCAGCATCAGCGTGTTCTGGCGCGTCGGGAATACCATGGTGCGCTTGCCGGCGTCGGCCTCGGCTACCGCGAGG
>JAFAZJ010000085.1 GCA_019239835.1 Alphaproteobacteria bacterium
GGCATCATCCCGCGCAAGTCGGTGACCGAGCCGATGCAGACCGGCCTGAAGGCGATCGACTCGCTGGTGCCGATCGGCCGCGGCCAGCGCGAGCTGATCATCGGCGACCGCCAGACCGGCAAGACCGCCGTCGCCGTCGACACCTTCATCAACCAGAAGACCGTCAACGCCTCGGGCGACGAGTCGCGCAAGCTGTACTGCGTGTACGTCGCCGTCGGCCAGAAGCGCTCGACCGTGGCGCAGATCGTCAAGACGCTCGAGGATGCCGGCGCGATGGAATACTCCATCGTCGTCGCCGCCACCGCGTCCGACCCGGCGCCGCTGCAGTTCCTCGCGCCCTACACCGGCTGCGCGATGGGCGAGTACTTCCGCGACAACGGCATGCACGCCGTGATCGTGTACGACGATCTCTCCAAGCAGGCCGTCTCCTACCGCCAGATGTCGCTGCTGCTGCGCCGCCCGCCGGGCCGCGAAGCCTACCCGGGCGACGTGTTCTACCTGCATTCCCGGCTGCTCGAGCGCGCTGCGAAGCTCAACGAGAAGAACGGCTCGGGCTCGCTCACTGCACTGCCGATCATCGAGACCCAAGCCGGCGACGTGTCGGCCTACATTCCGACCAACGTGATCTCGATCACCGACGGCCAGATCTTCCTCGAGACCGAGCTCTTCTTCCAGGGCATCCGCCCGGCCATCAACGTCGGCCTGTCGGTCAGCCGCGTCGGCTCCGCCGCGCAGATCAAGGCGATGAAGCAGGTCGCCGGCACCATCAAGCTGGAGCTGGCGCAGTACCGCGAGATGGCGGCCTTTGCGCAGTTCGCGTCGGACCTCGATGCCTCGACGCAGCGCCTGCTGGCGCGCGGCCAGCGCCTGACCGAGCTCCTGAAGCAGGGTCAGTTCAGCCCGATGGCGGTCGAAGAGCAGGTCGTGTCGATCTTCGCCGGCACCCGCGGCTTCCTCGACGGCTTGCCCGTGTCGAAAGTTGGCGAGTTCGAGCGCCGCGCGCTCGAGGCGCTGAAGGCGAGCGATGCATCGGTGCTGGAGGCGATCCGCAACGAGAAGCAGATCTCGCCGGCGACCGAGGAGAAGCTGAAGACCTTCTTCGCCGACTTCGCCAAGAAGTTCGCCTGAGCCCGCACCACAGCTGACGAGCCCAGGCGGACACCTCGATGCCCAGCCTTAAAACCTTCCGGTTGCGGATCCGAAGCGTCCAGTCGACGCAGAAGATCACCAAGGCGATGAAGATGGTCGCCGCCGCCAAGTTGCGGCGTGCCCAGGAAGCGGCCCAGGCGGCCCGACCCTTTGCCCAGGCGATGGATCGCATGATGGCCTCGCTGGCCGGCGCCATGCAGGGCAGGCAGGGCGTACCGCGGCTGCTGGCCGGCACCGGTGACGACAAGGTCCACCTGCTGATCGTCGCCACCGCCGACCGCGGCCTGTGCGGCGCCTTCAACAGCTCGATTGTCCGCGAAGCGCGCAGGGCGATCCGCGCCCTGCTGGGCGAGGGCAAGACGGTCAAGATCCTGTGTGTCGGCCGCAAGGGTCGCGACCAGCTGCGCCGCGACTACGGCAACCTGATCATCGACACCATCAGCGACCTCGGCAAGCCGCGCCTCGTCTACGGTGATGCCAGCAAGGTAGCGGCGCGCGTGGTCGAGTTGTTCGATGAGGGCGCCTTCGACATCGCCACCGTCATCTACAACCGCTTCCGCTCGGTGATCAGCCAGATCGTCACCCGGCAGCAGATCATCCCGCCAGCGGTGTCGGATCAGGCCGAGCCAGTCGCCGGCGCCGCGCCGTACGAGTTCGAGCCTGACGAGGAGACGATCCTCCAGGAATTGCTGCCGCGTAACCTGACGGTGCAGATCTACCGGGCGCTGCTGGAGAACGCCGCGTCTGAGCAGGGCGCGCGCATGACAGCGATGGACAACGCCTCGCGCAACGCCGGCGACATGATCCGCCGCCTGACCCTGCAGATGAACCGGTCGCGCCAGGCGTCGATCACCAAGGAACTCATCGAGATCATCTCCGGCGCGCAGGCCGTCTGACCAGCGCCGCAGCACAAACGCAGAAGAGGTTAACCATGGCCGCCAACAACACCGGCAAGATCACCCAGGTTACGGGCGCCGTCGTCGACGTGCAGTTCGAGGGCGAGCTGCCGGCCATCATGAACGCGCTCAATGTCGACGCCGACGGCCGCAAGGTCGTGCTCGAGGTCGCGCAGCACCTCGGTGAGTCGACCGTGCGCACCATCGCGATGGACACCACCGACGGCTTCGTGCGCGGCCAGAAGGCGGTCGACACCGGTGGTCCGATCGCTATGCCCGTCGGTCCGGAGACCCTGGGCCGCATTCTCAACGTCATCGGCGAGCCGGTGGACGAGCGCGGCCCGGTCGGCAACAAGCAGACCCTGCCGATCCATCGTAGCGCGCCGGAGTTCGTCGAGCAGTCGACCGAAGCGCAGATCCTCGTCACCGGCATCAAGGTCGTCGACCTTCTGGCGCCATACGCCAAGGGCGGCAAGATCGGCCTGTTCGGCGGCGCCGGCGTCGGCAAGACCGTCGTCATCATGGAGTTGATCAACAACATCGCCAAGGCGCACGGCGGTGTGTCGGTGTTCGCCGGCGTCGGCGAGCGCACCCGCGAGGGCAACGACCTCTATCACGAGATGATCGAGTCGGGCGTCATCAAGCTCAACGACGACGGCACGACATCGGGCTCGAAGGTGGCGCTGGTCTACGGCCAGATGAACGAGCCGCCTGGTGCGCGAGCGCGTGTCGGCCTGTCGGGGCTGACGGTCGCCGAGTACTTCCGCGACGAGGAAGGCCAGGACGTGCTGTTCTTCGTCGACAACATCTTCCGCTTCACCCAGGCCGGCTCAGAAGTGTCGGCGCTGCTGGGCCGTATCCCTTCGGCGGTGGGCTATCAGCCGACGCTGGCGACCGACATGGGCGCCTTGCAGGAGCGCATCACCACCACGACCAAGGGGTCGATCACGTCGGTGCAGGCGATCTACGTGCCCGCCGACGACCTTACCGACCCGGCGCCGGCCACCTCGTTCGCCCACCTTGACGCGACGACGGTGCTCAACCGGGCGCTGACCGAGATCGGCATCTATCCGGCCGTCGACCCGCTGGACTCGACGTCGCGCATGCTCGACCCACGCGTCGTCGGCGACGAGCACTACCAGGTGGCGCGCGACGTGCAGCGCGTGCTGCAGCAGTACAAATCGCTGCAGGACATCATCGCCATTCTCGGCATGGACGAGCTCTCCGAAGAGGACAAGCTGGTGGTGGCGCGCGCGCGCAAGATCCAGCGCTTCCTGAGCCAGCCGTTCTTCGTCGCCGAGATCTTCACCGGCACGCCCGGCGAGTTCGTGAAGCTCGAGGATACCATCAAGGGCTTCAAGGGCATCGTCGCCGGCGACTACGACGATTTGCCGGAGGCGGCCTTCCACATGGTCGGCACCATCGAGGGCGCCGTCGCCAAGGCCAAGAAGATGGCGGCCGAGGCGGCCTGAGCCTGAGCGATCGGTCGGAGGGCCGCTGAATGGCCAAAGTGGCGTTTTCCCTGGTGCTGCCGGAGCGCGAGCTCGCATCGACCGAGGCCGACATGGTGGTCGTGCCCGGCGGCGACGGCGATTTCGGTGTCCTGCCCGGGCACATCCCGATGATTTCCACCGTGCGCCCGGGCGTCGTCGAATTGCAGGACGACGGCAAGGCGACGGCGCGTTACATCGTGGCCGGCGGCTTCGCCGAGGTCACAGGCGAGCGCTGCACGGTGCTCGCCGAGGAAGCCCAGCCGTTCGAGGAGGTCTCCGCCGACCAGCTGGCCCAGCGCCTGCGCAGCGCGGAGCAGGAGCTGGCCGAGGCCTCGCCCGCAGCACGTCCGGCGGCCGAGAAGGCCGTTTCAGTCGCCCAGGATCTGCAACGCGCCTACGCCTATTACGCCGCGCGCTGAATCCTGTTCAGTGACGCACCCGCACCTCTTTGCGGGTTGAAAAACCGGCGGTTAGCAACTTTATTTCTGTAGACTTGGCACCCCAACCCGCCCTACCGATAGGGCCGGGGACGGGGGTACGTCCAAGGCGTGGCCCATGAAGGACTGGACGCTAGACGACATCGCCTGGGATCGGTTCGACCTGAGCAAGGTCGATCCCGAGATCCTGAAGATCGTGAAAGCGGCGGCCATGGTCGAGCGCAATGGCGTCGACTATGGCGTCTATTTGAGCAACGTGTTCGCTGACGATCACGAGTTCAGAGCGCTCGCGCCGATCTGGGCACAGGAAGAGGTCGTGCACGGCATGGCCCTGGGTCGCTGGGCGCAGCTGGCGGATCCGTCATTCGATTTCGACGGCGCGTTCAAGACCTTCACCGATAGCTACCGACTGCCGCTCGATGCCACCACGTCGGTGCGCGGTACGCGCTCCGGCGAGCTGATGGCGCGCTGCATCGTCGAGACCGGTACCAGCAGCTTCTATGCTGCCCTGCGTGACAGCAATGACGAGCCGGTGCTGAAGCAGATCTGCGCCTTCATCGCCGCCGACGAGCTACGTCACTACAAGCTGTTCTACACGCACATGCGGCGCTACCTCGAGGTCGAGGGCCTGGGCCGCTGGGGCCGTCTGCGCGTCGGCCTGGGGCGCCTGGGCGAACTCGAGGACGACGAGTTGGCGTATGCCTATTTCGCCGCCAATGCCGCGCCGGGCGAAGTCTATGACCGCGAGCGTTTCACCAGCGAGTACATGCGTCGCGCCTACGGCATCTACAGAATGGGCCACCTCGATCGCGCCGTGGCGATGATCCTGAAGGCGGCGGGCCTGCCCGCCAACGGCCGCCTGCGCGATTGGGTGACGCGCCTGGGCTTCCGCTTCCTGCGCCGCCGCATCGCCAAGTTCGAGCGCGCCGCCGCGGCTGCCGCCTAATCCACCAGATCGGCGAACTCGCGCACCACGGCGCTGTAGACGTCGCGCTTGAATGGCACGATCAGTGTCGGCAATTCCGACGCACGCGCCCAACGCCAGGCGCGAAATTCCGGATGCGCGGTGTCGAGGTGGATGTCCGCGTCTGCGCCAGTGAAGCGTAGCGCCGCCCATTTCTGTGCCTGGCCGCGATAGCGACCCTTCCACATGGTGCGCGCCAGATCGGGCGGCAGATCGTAGGCGAACCAGTCCGCGCTGATGCGCAGCAGTTCCGCCTGGGCGGTGCCGATCTCCTCCTCCAGCTCACGCAAGGCCGCCTGCTCCGGCGTCTCGCCGCGATCGATGCCACCCTGCGGCATCTGCCAGGCATCCATGCGGGTGTCGAGGCGCTGGCCGACGAAGACGCGTCGGTCGGATCCGATCAGCATCATGCCGACATTGGGACGATAGCCCGGCGGGGCGGTGGCCGAGCGGAACATGGCGCGCTCAGCGCGTCGAGGTGGCGGCGGGCGGTTGCGGCGCCCGCGGCAGACGCTTGCGACAATTCTCGGCACACTCGGTCACGCCGGTGACCGGTGCTAGCGCGATGCCGCGCGAGCGCGCGCCTGGCGCCCAGGCCACGATGCGGTCAACAGCCAGTGGCCGCGCCAGCGACCAGCCCAGGCCGAAGCGTGCCGCGCGGACGTGCTTCTCGACCGCGTCGAGACCTGCGTCGACATCGGCGGCCGTGGTCTCGCGATCATTGGCCTTGAAGCGGTCGACCCAGGCGATCGGCTTGTCGATGTCGGTCGAGTAGGGGACACCGAGCTCGCGGCTCATCGTGTGCACCTGTGACTTGCCGTTCCAGCGTTCGAACTCCAGCACCAGCAGGCCGCGGTCGCGAATTTCCGTCATCAACGGGCGCAGCGTGGCGGCGTCTTCGCGCACCGGGCTGGGCAGCAGCGCGACGCCCACATAGCCCGTCGCTTTCGCCAGCACCGCACGCAGACGGCGCAGGTTCTCGTCGGCCGACAGGCCCACCTGCAGCGGCGCCATGCCTTTGTCCTCGCCACCCTGCGGATTCTGGCTCGGCAGCAACAGCAAAACCTCGAGACCGCGTTCGCGTGCGCGCTGGATCCAGCGGTCGATGTTGGGCGTCTCGGGCACGAACACCAGGGTGGTGGCCGGCGGCATGGTCTCGACGGCCTTCTGCGTCAGCGCCTCGTTCAGGCCGATGCCGATCACCGCCATGCCGAGCCGTGGGTGCTCGCGGTCGAGATGGTCGAAATTGGCGGCATAGGCTAGCCACGGCATGCAGCCATCAGCGGCGATGCGCGGCAGGCGGCCGAGCGGGCTGGTTTCGACCAGAGCAGCGGGCTCGGTGCTGCCAGGGCACAAGCCTTGGCGGCGGCCCGGCATCGGCGGCTTCTCAGGCGGCGGCAGCGGCAGGCCGTTGGCGGCGATCAGAACGGCCAGCGGCGCGTCGCCGGGGCCGGCGATCACGGGCGGCCCCGGCGGTGGGACAGCGACACCCAGTGGCGATACGGCGAAGGGCAGCAGAGCGCCAGGGGGCGGCGCTGACGACGCAGCAGGCGCCGTCGTCGGCGATGCCGCGTCGGCCGGCGGCTTCGCGTCCTTGGGGTCCGGCATCTTCACCGTGACCGAGGGGGCAGGTGGTGGGGCCGGGGCCGGCGATGGCGTCGGCGCCGCAGACGGGGGCTGCACCTGGGCCAGCTCGATCGGCGGTTTCGCTGGGGCCGCGTTGGCCGGGCTGGCCATCGCTGGCTGGCCGGCCGGGCGGTACTTCGACAGATGGCCCAGGCTCAGAGCGCCGGCACCCAACAGCAGGGCGCCGGCGATCGAGTAGGCGACGTAGATCCCGGGGCCGCGCGGCTTGCGGGGCACAGGCAACCGGCGGTCGAGGGCGGGCTCCTCGCTCATCGGTCGCCTCCGACCCCTAGGTTACTTGTCGCGGTTCGCGTACAGCGCGATACCGCGCACAAGATCGAGCGCGCGCAGCAGCTGATAGTCTGCCGCCTGATCGTCCTGCCCACCCTCGCCCGGCTTCGCCGCGTCAGGCTTGGCCGCATCGGGCTTCGCTGCATCAGGCTTGGCCGCTTCGGCCGGCGGCTTGGCAGGCGCAGACGCGTCGGGCTTGTTGCGCGGGTTGTTGATCGAGCCGCGCAGGTTCTCTTCGCGGATGCCGCCCTGTTGGCGGATGGTCTCGATCTTCGACTGCTCGACCTCGATGTCCGGCTTGATGCCGTCCTTCTGGATCGAGCGTCCCGAGGGCGTGAAGTACAGCGCCGTGGTCAGGCGGATCGCACCACCGCCGGTGACCGGCATGATGGTCTGCACCGATCCCTTGCCGAAGGAGCGGGTGCCCAGAATGATCGCGCGCTTGTGGTCCTGCAGCGCGCCGGCGACGATCTCCGAGGCAGAGGCCGAGCCACCGTTGACGATGACCACGATCGGCAGGCCTTCGGCGAGATCGCCGGGCTTGGCCTCCCAACGCTGCACGTCCTCAGCCTTGCGCGCGCGCGTCGAGACGATCTCGCCGCGCTCGAGGAAAGCGTCGGACACCGAGATCGCCTGGTCGAGCAGGCCGCCCGGGTTGTTGCGCAGGTCGAGCACCACGCCCTTCCACTTGGTGCCCATCTCCTTCTTGAAGTTGCTGAGCGCTTCCTGCAGGCCGGTCGTGGTCTGTTCGGTGAACGAGGTGATGCGGATATAGCCAATATCGCCGCCCTCGACGCGCGCGCGCACCGACTTCACCTTGATCACGGCGCGGGTCAGCGTCACGTCGAACGGATCCTTGCCGGCGCGGCGGATGCCGAGCTTGATCGAGGTGTCGACGCGCCCGCGCATCTTCTCGACCGCTTCCTGCAGGGTTAGCCCCATGACAGGGGTACCATCGAGCGTGACGATCAGGTCGCCGGGCTGCAGGCCGGCCTTGGCGGCGGGCGTGTCGTCGATCGGCGAGACGACCTTGACGACACCGTTCTCCATGGTGACTTCGATGCCCAGGCCACCGAACTCGCCGCGCGTCTGGACCTGCATGTCCTTGAACGATTTCGGGTTCATGTAGGACGAGTGCGGGTCGAGCGAGGAGAGCATGCCGTTGATGGCGTTCTCGATCAGGTCCTTCTCGTTGGGCGGCTCGACGTAGTCGTTACGCACCCGCTCGAGGATGTCGCCGAACAGGTTGAGCTGCTGGTAGATCTCGCTGCGATCGACCTTGGGCTTGCTCTTGTCGTCGGGCGCCTTGCTCTGGGCGAAGGCGACGGCGGGAAGGGTGAGGAACAGGGCGACCGCCGTGGCGGCCGTCAGACGACGCAGTGTCATGGGATGTGATCCACCTTTGCCCGGTGATCGGGACGTGAAGGTTCTGGGGGGAAAACTACCGCGCCCCCGGTCTCCGCCTCAAGGCCGGCGGGCGGGACGCGCGAACTCGTGAGCGGCCGCCGCGGGGTCACGCTACCGCCGCCGAGGGCACCGGCAGCACCGGCGTGCGCGGCGTGGTACGCAGCAGCGACTTGCCGGTCATCTCCTCCGGCTGCGGCAGGCCCATCAGGCGCAGCATGGTGGGCGCGACATCGGCCAGCCGCCCATCGGCCAGCGAGCGCACTTCGGCCGGGCCGTTGTAGAGCAGCGCCGGCACGCGGTTGAGCGTGTGCTGGGTGTGCGGCTGGCCGGTTTCGGCATCGAACATCTGCTCGACGTTGCCGTGATCGGCGGTGATGAACAGGCAGCCGCCGACGCGCTTCACCGCCTCCATCAGCCTGCCGAGGCAGGTGTCGATCGCCTCGACGGCCTTGACGGCGGCGGCGAAGACGCCGCTGTGGCCGACCATGTCGCTGTTGGCGTAGTTCACCACGACCAGGTCGAACTTCTTCGAATTGATCGCCTCGACCAGCTTGTCGGTGACCTCGAAGGCGCTCATCTCCGGCTTCAGATCGTAGGTCGCGACCTTGGGCGAGGGCACCAGGATGCGCTCCTCGCCGTCGAAGACACGCTCCTCGCCGCCGTTGAAGAAGAACGTGACGTGCGCGTATTTCTCGGTCTCGGCGATGCGCAGTTGCTTGCGATGGGCCCGGGACACCGTCTCGCCGAGGCCCATCTTCACAGGCTCGGAGGCAAACAGCGTGCCGAGGAACTCGTTGAGCGCGCTCGAATACTCGACCAGGCCCATCGCCGCGGCGAACGACACCAGGCGGCTGCGGTTGAAGCCATCGAACTGCGGATCGAGCAGCGCGGTGAGAATCTCACGCGCGCGGTCGGCGCGGAAATTGCCCATCAGCACGCCGTCGCCGTCCTTCATGCCGGCATAGTCGCCGACCACGGTGGGCAGCACGAACTCGTCGGTAAGGTCGCCGGCGTAGCCCTTCGCTACGGCTTCGTCCGGCGTTGCGGCCTGCTCGCCCTTGGCGTTCACCAGCGCTTCGAAGGCCTTGGTGACGCGATCCCAGCGCTTGTCGCGGTCCATGGCGTAGTAGCGGCCCGACACCGTGCCGATGCGGGATTTGCACTCTTTCGCGAAGGCGGCGAGGTACTCGCGCGCGCTCTTGGGCGGCGTATCGCGCCCGTCGAGGAAGGCGTGCACCGTCACCGGCACGCCGGCTTCAGCGACGATGTTGGCCAGCGCGGCGATCTGATGCTGATGGCTGTGTACGCCGCCGGGCGACATGAGGCCCATCACGTGGCACGTGCCCTTGGACTTCTTGAGCTTGTCGATGAAGGCCCGCAGATCGGTATTGGCGGCCAGCGAGCCGTCCTGGATCGCCTGGTCGATGCGCGGCAGGTCCTGCATCACGATGCGGCCGCCACCGAGGTTCATGTGGCCGACCTCGGAATTGCCCATCTGGCCCTTCGGCAGGCCGACATAGAGCTCGGAGGCGTCGATCAGGGCCTGCGGGCAGGTTGCCACCAGGCGGTCGTAGTTTGGCTTGCGGGCAGCCGTCACGGCGTTGTCGGCCGGGTTCGGCCGATAGCCAAAGCCGTCCAGGATGCACAGGACGACGGGACGGGGTACGGACTCGTTGGCCGACGACATCTACCGGCCCCGCGCCGCGCCGGCGACGATGGTCGGGCGCGTCCGAAGGTCCTCGACCGACTGGAACTTGTTGGGGCAGTTCAGCTCGGTGGGATCGGTGTTCTCGTCCTGGTCCTTGACCTCGATGGCGCAGAACACGAACTCGCCGCGCGGCTCGCCGTCGATGGTGATGTGATAGGTGTAGGTGCCCGGCGGATCGCCCTCGATGATGCACCAGGAGCGCTGCATGTAGCCCTCGCGCACCGTCTCGCGCATACGCGTGGTGGCGCGGGTCTTCTCGGGATTGACCTCGGTCTCGGGCCCCGCGATCACGTCCTTGGCTGGCTCGGAGGTCTGCAGCACCTCGACCAGCTGCACGTTGCGATCCGGTCCGCCCAGCCACATGCGCCAGCCGAAGCAGGCCTTGTTGACCAGCAGCGGGATCGCGTTGGTCTCGTAGTAGCGCGTCGTGCCGTCCTTCTTGGTGATCGACACGAAGGGGATGCTGCGCTGCTTGCCACGGCTGCGATCCTGCGCCTCGGCGCCGGCGACGCTCATCAGCAGGAGCGCCGATAGACCAGCGACCAATGCCGCCCGGACGCTGGCGCGGCGGAAGAGAAAGGGCGGTTTGCGCATGGCTGCGAATGTAAGCGAAGTTTTCCGGCAGAAAAGCGGCAAGACGGATGATTGGCGCTTCCGTCGCACAGGATTCGCTTCAGTGCAAACTCAGAAATTGCCGGCAACCTGATGAAAACATTGCCCCGCCGTCAGGTTCGCGGGATACTGCGGGCCACTTCCGGCGGATAAGACACGATCAGGCAGCCTCAAGGCGCCACCGCCGGCCAATCCCACCCCTCGGGAGCGGCACATGAAAGCGCGTTCGATCTGGTTTTTGTCGACTCTAGGCCTGCTCGGGCTGGTACTGGCGGCCCACACTTCGCATGCCCAAGGCATGGCTCCGGGCGCCGCCGCGCCGCCGCTGCCGACCCTGGACCTCACCAAGCCCGGCTCGCCGCGGCCATCCGCCATCACCCAGCGCTCAGCGCCGCCGGCGCCCGCCACGGCCCCCACGGCAGCGGCACCGGCACCCAAGCCGCCTGCAGCCAAAGCACCCCCGACCACCGCCAAGGCCACGCCCGCCAAGTCCAAGCCCGGTACCACGGCGTCTGCGACTCCGACAAAGAAGACGACGACCAAGGCTCCGCCCAAGGCCGTCAAGGGCAAGCCGGCGCCGAAGCCCACTACCCAGACGGCGACCGCCAGCGATCGCTAGCCGCCTCATTTCGGCTACCATCCGGGCCTAGGCGTCATCGTCCAACTACGGAGGGGGAAGATGCTTCGCACCGGCTCAGTGCTCGTTGCCGCGATGGGCGCATTTCTCGCCGTCTCTCCTGCATCGGCGCAGTCCACCGACTCGGCGCCGTCCATCGAGCACTGCCCGCCGCGGCTGGGCGGCACGCCGCATCCCGGCCCCTACAATGTCTATTTCGACTTCGCCAAGTCGGTACTCGACCGGCAGCAGACCGCCGAGGTCCACAAGCGCGCCAAGCAGGCCAAGGACATTTTCGTCACCCAGATCTGCCTGCTCGGTTACGCCGACAAGGTAGGCAATCCGGCCTCCAACAAGCAGCTTGGCCTGGCGCGCGCACGCACCGTCGCGAGCATCCTGATGGCCGACGGCATCCCGGCCAAGAACATCACGATGGATACCGGCGGCGAGGCCTATGGGAGCGCCACCTTCGGCGACTACGATCGCAACAAGGCCGACCGGCGCGTCACGATCGTCTTCAACCGGTGATGCCGACGCGCCGCGACCTTCTGCTTGGCGCGCTGCTCGCCGCGCCGGCCTACCTACTCCTGGCGACCGCCAGGCGGGTGCATGCGCTGCCCGATCCCGCGGTGCGCCGCTGGCTCGACCGGCAACAGGACCTCGCGCTGGCGCTGTCGCGCGGCGAGGTGCGGCCGGCGCAATGGCAAAGCGAGATCGAGGCGTTGGCCCGATCGATGGACGTGCCGCAGCTGATGGCGGAAATCGCCCGATCGGATGTCAGGATCGCCAAGGGTGGCACGCCGAACGATCCCATCAAGCATACGGTCGCGTTTCGCGACGAGGCCGGCGCACGGCGGCGGCTGCGCTTTGGTGCGGCGCTGTTCACCTTTCACCGCGGCGACGTCATCACGCCGCACGCGCATCGCCACATGGTCTCGGCGCATCTCGTCGTCGAGGGCGCCTTCCGTGTGCGCAATTTCGACCGTCTACGTGACGAGGCGAGTGCCATCGTCGTGCGTCCCAGCGGTGATCGCGTGATCGAGGTCGGCGCCATCTCGACCATGAGCGCCGAGCGCGACAACGTGCATTGGTTCGTGCCGCGCACCGAGCGTGCCATTACCTTCGATGTCGTGATCAGCGACCTCGACGCTGGCGCACCGAGCCATGTGATCGAGGCGATCGACCCGATGCGCGGGC
>JAFAZJ010000135.1 GCA_019239835.1 Alphaproteobacteria bacterium
GATCTCCTGGTCGGCCTTGAAGTCGTTCACCCACTTCTCGTTGAGCTTCACCCAGCGCTCCGACTGGGCGTCGCCGAATTGACGGATCTTGCCGGTGTAGAAATCCACCAGCCTCTGCGCCTGCTCCTGCGGCAGCTTCAGCTCGCCCAAGAGCGCACGCGCTTCATTCATGGTTTGCGGATCGACCTCGATGCCTTGAGGGAGGCGGAAGTCGGTGTAGCTGACGGGCGCCGCCGCGGTGTCTTGCGCGGCGGGCTGGGCCTGAGCGGGCTCGGCTTGCGTCGCCGCAGCATCATCTTGCGCATGCGGAACCTCCGGCGCTGCGGGTGGTGGCGGCGCCTCACTCGTCTCGACGGGCGCGTCGGCGGTCTCAGCGGTGTCACTCACCGGCATTCTCCTGGGCCATGGTGGCATAGAGCTCGGGACAGGCGCGTTGCAGCTGCACCAACAGGCGCAGGCCGAAATTGCGCTCGCCCTCGTAGAAGTAAGTCATGTGCGCATCGCCGGCGCGCGCCGACAGCCGGAACAGCCCGCAGGCGCTGAGCTGCTCCCACACCCAGGCTCGGCCGGCCTGATGCGACATGAAAGCCTTGATCGCCTGATCGCTCTCGCGCTGGCGGTCCTTGGCCTGGCGCGCGCGATCCTGCACCTGCTTCTGGTCACCGGGATCGAACGGCGGTTTGGCGACGGACTCGCTCATCAGGCGGAAGCCTCCGCCTCGATGCGATGCACGGTCGAGCCGATATGGCCGAGCTGCGTGGTAAGCCAGTCGTCGCACAGCACGCGGTAACCGCAGGCGATGGCCTCGCGGAAGAACCAGCGATCCTCGTGCACCTGCGGCTCGGCGCGCAGATCGAGATCGAACCACGGCCCGGGCACGGCGACGAACACCGAAGCGTCGATCAGCACGCAGCCGAAGCCCATGTAGTGCATCGCCGTCAGGCCCGCGGGCACATCCGACTGATCGAGCGGCGCGCGACCGACGATCTCGTGCGGTGGCGCGCGCTTGGCATAGGTCGCGCCGACGATCGGCTCGCGATGCGCCAGCAACCGGTCGAGCGCGAACGGCGGCACCACCATGTCGCTGTCGAGCCACAGCAGATGCGTGGCCTTGGCCTTCAGCGCATCGCGCACCAGTCGGTTGCGCGACTCCGGCAGGACGGCGCTGCGCTGGTTCCACAGGCTGATTTTGGCCACCCGGGTCGAGCCGACGATGGCTGCGAGCGACAGCGCAAACTCGGCATGCACCATCTCGCCCGAGGGAATGCAGATCGCGACGTGTGTCATGGGGCGGCAAAATACAGCCCGCCAGCCGCGTGACCTATTTCTGCACTAACTGCGGCGGGCGCCGCGGGATGGATCGCGCCAGCGCCCGTCGAGCGTGCGATTCAGAGCGCGGCTTCGAGGCGCTGGATCATCCGTTCGCGTAGCGTGCCCGTCGCGCCGCTGAGCAGGACGAAGGCATGCGCGAACGGCAGCCAGGGTTCCATCGCCGCGCTGAGCGCCGCCGGCGTCGTGTCGGCAAGACGCGCGTATTCGGCGAACGTAGCAGCCTTGACGGCGCGCGGCCGCCCGGGATCGTCGACGGTCTCGGGGGCGAGCTCGGTGAGCACGATGTGACAGCGCGCCAAATCGTAGGCGGCGGGCACGCGTATCGCGCTGGACCAGTCGATCAGGCGCGGACCCTCAGCCGTCATGATCACGTTGTCGGGGTGCAGATCGCCATGACACAGCCCGTCCTCCGCAGGCCGTAGCCGCTCGATCAGCGCGACGATGGCGCGGGCGATCAGCGGCGGCACCAGGCGACCGGACTCGCCGCGCAAGGCGTGGCCCATCCAGACGCGCAAGGTAAGGACGTCGCGCGGCGGCGGCGTCTGGTGAACCTGGCGGTAGAGCGCGGCGAGAATCGCGCCGGTCTCTGCTCGCGTCATCGCACCACTGCGCGAGAGCTGCAGCAGGGTCGGCCCGTCGAAGCGGTTGAGCACGATGCCGAAGCGGCCGTCGAGGTTCACCACGTCGTGCACCTCGGGCGCCGGCAGGCCGGCTGCGAAGACGGCGCGGGTCATGCGCGCCTCGTGCCAGCCGAGCTCGCGCGAGACGCCAGGCTTGAACAGCTTCATCACCAGACCCGGTGCCCAGGCATGGACATCCGACAACGCGCCCTCGCCGACCTTCTCGCCCACCGATCCCCGCATCCCCAGTCCTCCGCCGCGCCGCGCGGAGCAAACACCTGAAGCGGTCAAATGGAACGCGTTACTTTCGTCGGGCTGCCACAGAAACTTGACAGCGCTGCGAACAGAACCGAATGATCAGACTGCAAGGATGAAGAATGCATCAAGGCTGGCCGGTGACCCCGCGCCGGCCTTGCGTATTCCAGGGCGACGTCAATAGCGCCTGCGTCGCTACTTCGCCGCGCGCGGCTGCATCATCGGCTTGTCCTTGTCGACGACGAAGACATTGATCGTGACCGCCGGCTGATTGCCGGTCCTGGCCATGTGCACGATGCCTGTCGGCTGGTGATAGGACTGGCCGGCCGTGATCGTCTTCGGCTCCGCGCCCTCGACCTGGGTGATCAGCGAGCCCTCCAGCACGGTTGCATACTCGTCGCCGGGGTGGGTGTGCCAGGGCGTCGAGACGTTGGCCGGCCACTCGACCCTGAGCATCACCACTTCCTTGTTCGGATCCGCTGTGAACGGCGCCTTCATCAAGGGCGTCGCCTTGGCTGCGGGAGCCGCCGGCTGTTGCGCCCGCGACATCTCGAGCCCCGTCGCCGTGATGGCCAACGCGACGATGCACGCCAGCAATGTTTTCGTGGTCATGGCTTCCCCCTCCGCGATCTGCCTGCGTACTGTGAACGCAACCAGGGCGAATGCAAGAAGACAGCAAGCAGGGTTGGCTTCCCACCAATGTAACCAACGACAATTTGCCGTCAGCTTTCCCCGTTCGACCTGAGCCGCTATAAATCGCGCACAACGAAGGCGGCACCGATGAAGTCCTGGGCATCTCCATTTGCCGGGCTTGTGGCCCTGCTCTGCTTCATCCTCGCGGGCGCGTCGGCGTCGTACGCGCAGCGCGAGTCGCGAGTGGCGCTGGTGGTCGGCAACGGCGCCTATCAGAACGCCGATCCGCTGCGCAACCCGGTGAACGATGCGCGCGCGATGGCGGCGGTACTCGGGCAGGCCGGCTTCGAGGTGATCCTGCGCGAGAACGTCACGCGCCGCGCGCTGACCGACGCGCTGTCGGAGTTCTCCGGCAAGCTCACGCCGGGCGGCGTCGGGCTGTTCTACTACGCCGGCCACGGCATGCAGGTGCGCGGCGTGAACTACCTGCTGCCGGTCGATGCCGCGCTCAGCAAGGAGCTCGACCTGAAGTTCGAGACTCTCGACATCGCCGACGTGCTGAACGTTCTCGACGACGCGCGCGTGCGGCTCAGCCTGCTGATCCTCGATGCCTGCCGCGACAACCCGCTGGCCCGACGCTTCCGGTCCAGCGCCTCGCGCGGCCTGGCGCAGATCGACGCGCCGCGCGGCACGGTGATCGCCTATGCCACCGCGCCCGGCGACATCGCTGGCGACGGCGACGCCAGCAACGGGCTCTATACCGCCGAGCTGCTCAAGGCGATGGTGGTGCCGGGGCTGCGGCTCGAGGACGTGCTGAAGCAGACGATCGACGGCGTGGCGCGCGCCTCGGGCAACAAGCAGACGCCGTGGGTCAACTCCTCGTTCCGCGGCGAGTTCTACTTTTTCCCCTCGGCAACACCGCAACCGCCCACCGCTTCGGCCCCTGCCCCCGCGGTGCCCTCGATCGCCGACCCGGCGGAGATCGCCGGCTGGAACGCCGTCGCCGGCAGCAACAACCCGGCGGTCTACGAGGCCTTCCTCCAGCGCTTCCCCAACGGCATCTACGCCGGCATCGCCAGGGCGCGGCTGGCCGAGCTGCTGGCCGCCGCGCGACAGACGGCGTCGGCGGCACCGCCGCCGCCGACAGCGCGCACCGACGAGCCGGAGGACGCCGAACGCAAGCTCAACCTTGGCGACGCGCAACGGCGCCGCGTGCAGGCGGCGCTGGCGATCAAGCATCTCGATACCGGCTCGGCCGACGGCGTCTTCGGCCCGCGCACCCGCGCGATGATCGCCGCCTATCAGAAAAGCCGCGGCGAGCCGTCGACCGGCTACCTCAGCGCCGCGCAGCTTGCCGCACTGATCCGCGAAACCGAAGTCGAGTGGCAGCGCCTCGAAGCCGAGCGCACGGCGCCACCACCACCGACGCAAGCCGCGCCGGCGCCAGTTGCACCGCCGCCGCCAGCACGTGACGCCGCCGTTTCGGTCGGGCGCTACAAGCTCCGCGTCGTGAATTCCGCGGGCTCCAACGCCGCGAGCTGTGGTGGCGGCACCGAATGGGTCATCAGTGTCGAGAACGGTCTCATCATCTGGGGCAATTCGCAGAAGCGCCTCGGGCCCGACGGCTCGTTCTACTTCGCCGAAAACGTCCTGGAGCTCAGCGGCAACATCGTCCAGCGCACCTTCAACTACCGCCGCGACAACTGCCGCTGGTCCGGGCGGCTGGAGCGGCTGTAGGCCTCAGCCCATCTGCCGACGCCGTCCACCGCCGTAGATCAAGGTCAATATCGCCGAGGTGAATGCCGCGATGCCGACGGCGCGCAGCGGATAGCGGCGAATGAGGCGACGCGCCGCTTCGACTTCATCCTCCGCTTCGCGCTTGATCTCGCGCAAGCCGGCATCCGCCGTTGCGATCGTCGCGTCGCCGATGCTGTCGGCCAACTCGCGCGCACGGGACAACATCGCGGCGTTCCGCTCGGCGATCTGCGGCGCCGCCAACTCGTCATGGTTCCGGGCAGAGTTGACGAGCGCAGCCAGCGCCGCGACCTGCTCGAGCAGCGGCTGATGGCGTCGGGCTTTCGCCATGGCCGCTCGCGCCGCCCAGGAGCCCGTCGCCAGGTCGCGCGGGAGGACGAACAGCTCGACGCAGCCGTTGTCCAGTCCTGCGGCGGCGATCCGCGGCGATTGCGATACGGCGCTCATTGGACCGAGCGGTTGGCCATTATTGACGAAGTGCAAACGGATGATCATGCCGAGGAAAAGCGACCTTCCGGCCGAAAGGTTGCACGGGCGATCTCGTGGCGCCGTTCACCAAAAAAAGAGCCGGCCGCAGGGGAGCGGTCGGCTCAAAGTCTGGGGAAATTCAGCGCGACAGGTCCATCGCGCGCCCTCGATATAGACGCCGGCGCGCGGTGATGGAATCGGAACTGGGTTCAGATTGGTTGGGACTTGCTGCAGCGCGACTCACGCCATGCCCATCATCCGCGCCAGCGCGTTCTGTCTGGCGCCGACCTCCGTGCATCCGCCGCTTCGACGATTTCGAGCGCAGCCTGGGCGTCACGCGCCATCTGCTGGCCGATCGCCTGCGCAAGCTGGTGAAGGCGGGCGGGCTGCGCAAGCATGCCTACAGCGAACGCCCGAAGCGTTACGAGTACCGCCTCACTGACAAAGGCCTCGACCTCTATCCGGTGATGATGGCCATCGTGCACTGGGGCGATACACACATGGCCGGCAGCAAGGGCCGCCCGCTGCTGCACGAACACATCGCCTGCGGCCACACCTTCGATCCTGTGATGTCCTGCTCGTACCGCGAAGCAGCGATCAACGCCCGCGCGGTGCGCGTGTGGCCGGGACCTGGGGTGCGGAAGTCTGCCTAGTTCCTCTGGGCTGGCCGCGTATGGCGAAGCCGTAGCTGATTTCCACGCTCGCCGACATTGCCGGGCTGGTTTTTGACAACGTGATGTGCTCGCCGCGCCGACGTGCAGGAGGTGGCGACGCGCACCGGCGCCGTCGGCACGATGCAGGACATCAGGGAATACCTCGGCCGCTTGATCTCGCGCCCACGCAAGGAATCGCAATTCCCCTCAGGCCGGGTTCGAGAACGCGTCCTCATCCATCTGCATCACACGCAGGCTGAAACCGTCCGGCGCATCGCGAAACCCTGGTAACTGTCTAGTCCTCTCGAGAGCCTCTTGCGCGAGCGCCTCGCTGGTATACACGCCGATGTACTTGTCGTCTCGGAAACCATCTGACAACTCGTTCCTATGTTTCAGCACGTACAATTCTCTAATCATCTTGATTCCCTTCCGGAACGGACTGGAGCGCGAACGCATACCGCACACCGTCAATCGACGTGAACGAATCCCGACTCCCAGCCGTCAGAGTCCAGATCCTCACGCCAAACGACCAATTTATCGTTCGGCATCATCTCCTTGAACTCGGGCAGCAGCATCGCGCGTTCTCTTGCCGCGTTCGCCAGTTCTTCGGTCGAGTAGATGCCAAGAAGCTTCTCCTCATCGGGGGCATCGTCATATTCCCGAATGAAGAACAATGACCAGACGTGATTTGTCATTTTGACTCTCTCATTCTTCATTTACTTTTGGGTGGCATAAAATTTCGCGTTCCAAACTTCTTGATTTTCCGGTATTCAGCCTCTCTCCTACTACGATTCGTATCTCTCCAGTTTTCCCCGTAATGATTCTTCATGATCATTTCCGAATAGTCGTCGGGGGTTTGGTCGACATATCGGGGCTTACCCTCCGCGAAACTCGGTATGTCATCGGCTCGTTCTTTTCCACTCAGTTTCGGCTTTGCAACCATTTTCTCGCGCCCGCTGTTGTCGTCCGACTGATAAATCGGCGGCGGCGCGATCTCGGGTATCGGAGTGATAGTGATACTCGGTTTCGACTGCCTATCAATCGGCTGGCCCGGAAAGATCTGTGGCTTGGCCGGCTCGTGCGGGATCGTTTCGATGTCCGGCACCTGCGGCCGATCGGTCGGCTGACCGGGAAGGATGGGCGGCGGTAGTACGGGTGGGATGAAGGGCGGATTCTGCCAGATGTCCTTCAGGTCGTCCGGCAACGCGCTTCGCGGCACAGGGTTGTCCAGGTCTCCCAAGGGATAAGTGCCGAGGAGGTTGCCGTCCTCATCGAAAACCACCCAGAAGCCGTTCCCGTGCAGGTTCCTCACGACATACCGGTTGCGCAGTGGGTCGTGGTAGACCGTCTGACCGTTCGGATTGATTCGGGCAGGAAATTTATTGACGGGGACGATCTCGACAGCCTTGGCGAGATCGTCGATCTGATCAGCGTCGCCCATTGTCGGCAGGGAACGCATGGCCTGACGCATGGCCTCACGACCTTGAGTCCGGCCCAGGATGGTGATCATCGTTCGCCACAGGGCAAGGGCACGCCCGTAGGTCGTGGTATCGTCGCCAGCGAGCTGGCGATACTCGGGTTCAAAACGAGGATCCGATTCGAGCGAGCGCGCAATGTATGGCTGGGTCGGGACCCGCCGGAGCATGTCGGCAATGGCGGCGTCATCCGGGCTCTTGCCGGTGACACGGCGCCAGGCGTCGACTTCGTCGACCAGCTCGGCACGGTAGTTGGTGGCGACGTCGTCAGGTGTATCCACCGGCAGCGTGTTCCGCGCGAGCTGTAGGCCTCGCTTGATGGCGTAGAGCTCGTCCTCCGTTGTGGGATCGTTGCGACGCAGGCCAGCCTGCCAATCGCGGAAGCGCTGCCAATTCGGCAGCGGCAGATGGGCGATTGCAGGAACGAGGTCGCGGTGCACGAAGTCGGACGGCGCCTGCGTCATCTCAGTCGCCAGTTCATTGGCCAGCTCCGGGTTCGGGGCGGGCTCGGTGCCGGCGGCGTTGTGATCGAGGCGCGTCTCGATCGCCCGGCGGCGTTCAGCGTCGAGCGCCACCCACTCGCGCAGGGGGATCTGCGACGGGTCAGTCAGGCCGCCCTTCAGCACACGCGCCAGCACCTGTTCGCCCAGGGCGCGGGCGCGCGCTTCGTCAGCAGCGCATCGAGCGCCGCGCTGTCGTTCTCCTCGATGTGCTGGCCATAGCGGGTGCGCAAGGATTGCGCGCGTTCGGGGCTGCGCTCGACCGCGGCCTCGATCGCCGACACCAGGACGCGGCTGGTCTGTCGCCGCATCGTCGTCTCGGTCAGCGCGGCGTCCCAGCGCTTGCGCGCGGCCTGTTCGCCCACCTCGCCGCGCGCAGTGCCCAGGGCGCGGCGCAGCAGCGCATCGTCGTTCCAGTACAGCCCTGCATCGGCCTGCATCAGCGCGATGCGGCGCTCGCTTGCCGTGTCGTACCAGCGCTGCCGCTCGGCGGCGGCGTGGCGCTCGACCTGGGTGGTGAAGGTCGCCAGCCGACGATCGGCGAGTCCGCCGAACATGCGCCGCTGGTCGTCGTCGGTCAGCGACGCCATCGCGCGGTCCTGCGCCTGGGTGTAGGCGTCGAGCACCGCCGGTGCCTGCGTCAGCGCCTCCTCGCCTTGCAGGTTGAGGAAGCCGGTCTGCGGATCGAAGAGCAGCGCCTGCTCGGTCTCGCCCATCTTGACGTCGGCG
>JAFAZJ010000145.1 GCA_019239835.1 Alphaproteobacteria bacterium
CGTCGGACCGCTTCCAGGGCGTGACCTACGCGCTGTCGCAATACAATGCGCTCGATCCCGGTTGGCTGCTGCAGACGCCCAACCATTGGGGCAAGAGCGGCGCGTCGCTGCCCGCTTACCTTTCCGGCTGCCCGGGCTGCCTGCCCGATATCGGCCTGCCGCTGTGCACGAGCGATGCCGATTGCGCCGGCGGCGGCTCGTGCCGGCCGCTCGCAATGCTCAACGCGTCACCGGTGAATACCGGCAAGCGCGCCTGCTTCGGCCATTCCGATGCCTTCCCCGATCGCATCTACGAGACGATCGCCGGCGCGCATTCGCGCGTCGACATCGTCACGCTGCAATGGATTCCTGATCGGCGCTTCCTCGCCGCCTTGCGCAACGCCATCACCACACTGGCGCGCGGCGGCGAGCGCATCATCGTGCGCGTCTTGGTGGGCCAGTTCCCGCCGCTGGAGACCAACGCGCGCGAGCTGATCGAGGAACTTGTGCGCGACATCCGCGACATCAAGGGCGCGCGCGTCAAGGTCTTCGTCGCGGCGATGCGCAGCTGCACCGGCCAGCCGGAATGCGGCACCTTCTCTTGGCCGCACGCCAAGCTCATCTCTGTCGACGGCCGCACCGCGATCACCGGCGGCCACAACATGTGGACGCGCGACTACCTTGGCGACCGGCCGATCCATGATTTGTCGATGCAGGTGCGCGGCCCGGCCGCGGCCGATGCGACATCGTTCCTCGACGCGCTGTGGGAGTTCACCTGCAACCGCAAGGGCATGCGCAACGAGCCGATCGAGGTGCACAGCTACGAGGCCGACGAGCGGCGCTTCGAGCGCGATTGCCCGTGGCCGCGCATCATGCCGCGCTTCGAACGCCTGGCGCGGCCGGGCGACATCCCGATCCTGGCGGTCGGCCGCATGGGCGCGGGCATCACCAAGTCCTTCGCCAATCACAGCGAGCTGGCGCGCGACCTGCTGCTGGGCGCGGCGCGGCGCAGCATCGTCATCGTCCAGCAGGATTTCGGCTTCACCTTCGCCCAGGCGCATCCGCTGTGGCCGGAAAGCACGATGGAGCGCATCGCCGATTTCCTGCTGCACCAGTCGGGCGACGTGCACATCGTGCTCAGCAATCTCGACGCCACCGGCAAGAGCGGCGCGACCTACAGCAACCACGTGCCGCTCGAGGTCACGGCGCGCCGTCTGCGCGACGTGGTGCGGCGGCGCAGCCAGATACCCGACGCCGAGCTTGACGCGCTGCTCTGCCGGCGCCTGCGCATGGCGCCGTTCCGCTTCGGGCCCGACGCCACCTGGCCGAACAACGTGCCGATCGGCAACCATGCCAAGTTCTGGATGGTCGACGACCGGGTCTTCTATATCGGCTCGGACAATTTCTATCCCGTCGACCTGCAGGAGTTCGGCTTCATCGTCGATTCCCGCGCCGCCGCCGCCGACCTGCACCGGCTGTACTGGGACCATCTGTGGCGCTGGTCCGCGCCGATGGCGATCTCGGGCGCCGGCGCGTCCCGCTGCATCTTCACTGAGCCCGTGACGACCAGGCGCTAAGCTTTAGAGCAAGGCCCTGTTTTCGCCGCCTTGAACGGCCTATCTTGAGCCATGGCTTCCGCCCTCCAAGAGCGGCTCGACCCGGTCGCCTTGCTGTTCCCCCCGGCGGCGACCATCGGGACCTACCCTGCCGGATCGCATGCGTTCGACGACTTTGTCGTCGACACCCACCCGCCTGCGCCCGAGGCCGACGGCCGGCCCGCGATCAGTGCTCCGGGCCGCTTTTCCGCCCTGGCCGTCGCCATCGCCGTGACGGTGCATATCCTGGTGGCAGTGGGGCTGTATGTCCTCGCCCTGCAGGAGCCGGATGAGGATTGGGACCCGGGCAATGGCTTCGAGGTCTCGCTGTCGGGGATCAAGGCCGGCCAGCCGGATGGCAAGGCCGAGCAGGCGCCCGACGGCGCATCGCATACCGACACGAGCGCGGACCGACAAACGCCTGTCCCCCAGACGCAGGCCGATTCCCCGCCGCCGGCAGAAGCCGTGCCGCCCGCTCAGCCGCCCGTTCCGCCGCAGCCGCCCACGTTCTCCGCCATGCCCATGCCGACGACACCGCCGCCGGTGCCCGACACGGCCGATGCCTGGGCGCCGCGCGTGCAGGCCGCGCCACGCCCACCCTCGCCACCGCCAGCCCCGCCGGCGCCGCCACCCCAGCCGGTGGCTGCCGCGCCGCGCGTCATGCCGCGGCCGTCCCTGCAGCGCTCGGTCGACATCCGCAACATTCCCGGTCGTTCACCGACATACGATGCCGCCCGGGGATCGCCCACCGGCAGCTTCGAGGAGGACGGTTACGGCAAGGCGGTATTCGGCGCCATCGATCGCGTGCGCTTCTATCCGCCGCGCGCCCGCGATCGCGGCGATGAAGGCTCCGTCCTGCTGCGCGTCGTCATCGGCGACGGCGGAACGCTGGTCGACGCCTACATCGTGCGCGGTAGCGGATTTCCCGAGCTCGACGCCGCGTGCATCGACATGGCGCACCGCGCCTCGTTTCCGCCTCTGCCGCGCGTGCTGAAGCCGCCGCGCACCTTCGACGTGCCGATCGAGTTCGGCATCCGTTATCCCCGATAGACCCTGTCCGAGAGCATCCGATGGCCACCACCGCCCGCATCACCTGGGTCCAGGACGCGCTGTTCGTCGGCGAGTCGGGCAGCGGCCACACCATCACCATGGATGGCTCGCCCGATGTCGGCGGCCGCAACCTCGCGGCACGGCCGATGGAGATGGTGCTGATCGGCATGGGCGGCTGCACCGCCATCGACGTCGCCTCCATGCTGCGCAAGCAGCGCCAGGACGTACGCGACATCATCGTCGAGCTCGAAGCCGAGCGCGCGGAGGATCATCCCAAGGTGTTCAATCAGGTGAAGGTGATCTACCGCGTGCGCGGCAAGAAGCTGAACCGCGCGCTGGTCGAGCGCGCGGTGTCGCTGAGCGACGAGAAGTACTGCTCGGCCACGGCGATGATCCGCAAATCAGCCAACGTCACGCACCAGATCGTGCTCGAGGATGTCGACTAGCGGGTCAACGGGACACCGCGCGTGCCCGCTGGAAGCGCGACCGCATCCCGTCGTCGTTGGCCGTCGGTCGCTTGAAGTCGTCGAACAGGTTGGCGCGCGCCGGCACGCCGGCCATCCGGGTATGGAACAGCCTGAGGTCGCGCAGATGCAGGGCGTGACGGAACTTCTGCCAATTGTGCCGCCGCTTATCAAGGCCGCCGATGTGCACGTGATTGCCGTCCGGGCTTATCCCGTCGATGTCTCCATAGTTGACGCCTGCGCAGGTCTGGTCGAACGCCTCGGCCGTATCGAGGTCGGCAATCAGGTTGAGATTCTTCATCTGCTTCGCACCGCGGCCGTGCTGGAGGAACGCCACGTCGGTCCATGCCCAAGCACCGGCGAGAGAACCGTAGAACGGGTTGGCCACAATGTCCGGGTTGCCGACGAGGTCGAGGCCCAGTGCGATACCGCAGGCCACGTACCGGGCGCGTCCGGTCAGGTGCAGTGCGCCACGGCCACGATACATGTAGCCGTCATTGGTGTCCCGTCCCCGATTACCGAGCTCGCTGCGCCAGCCGTAAAAGCGGTTAAAGAACTTCTTCGGCTCAACGACCCTCACCTTGTCGGGATGGTTAATATTGAGCGGATCGTGCAGCACCGCGATGATCGAGGCGTCGTCGGGGAAGCTTTTCGTCTTGCTGCGCATCATTCTGACCGTATAGGGCGCCGAGCTCTCGATCGGCGCGCTCAGCATCCTGCCGGTATCCGGATCTGCGGTCTCCAGCGCCACATTGGCAAGGAAGGCAGCCTGTCGCGCAGTGTTGAAGATCTCGAACTTCTTCATCGCATAGTTCAGCGGCACGGCCCACGTCGCTGCCTCGATCGGGCCGGCGCCCGCCGCGCGCAGATCCTCCGGGCCGATCTCGCGATAGCGCGTGCGCCACTCGCTCCAGCGCGCGTCCTGCTCGGAGATGATGCTCGGCAGGCCGAATGCCTGGCGATCGCTGGAGAGTGCCGGTCCCAAAGGCATGGTTCTCGTCCCCTTCTGATGGGAGCGATGATGCGCGGCGGCAGGGCGCGACGCTGTTCCCGGAGGCACAGGTCGTGCGCGCGATGACTCCCTTTGCCGGCATCGCGCCACACGCCGACCGGCCCTGGGTGATGGGCGTGGTCAACGTCACGCCGGATTCGTTTTCCGATGGTGGCCTGCGGCTCGATCCGGCCCGCGCCGTCGCCGACGGGCTGGCGATGGTCGCCGACGGCGCCGACTTCATCGACGTCGGCGGCGAGTCGACGCGGCCGGGCGCCGAGACCGTCACGCTCGAGGAGGAGTTGCGTCGAGTGCTGCCGGTCGTGCGCGGCCTCGCCGAAGGCGGCGCCGTGGTGTCCATCGACACGCGCCATGCCCGCGTGATGGAGGCCGCGCTCGACGCCGGGGCGCGCCTCGTCAATGACGTCTCGGCGCTGGGTGACGATCCCGGCTCGCTGCCGCTGATCGCGGCGCGCGCCTGCCCCGTGGTGCTGATGCACCGTCGCGGCCGCGCTACCGACCGGTATCGTGGCGAGGCCTACACCGACGTCGTCGCCGAGGTACGCGACTTCCTGTCCGCGCGCGTCGAGCAATGCGTGGCAGCGGGCGTGGCGCGTGCCGACATCGCCCTCGACCCCGGTATCGGCTTCGGCAAGCTGCCGGCCAAGGGCTACGATCCCACGCTCAATCTCAGGCTGATCGCCGGCATCCCGGCCTTGGCGGCTCTGGGCCATCCGGTGCTGATCGGCGTCTCGCGCAAGCAACTCGTCGGCTACATCAGCGGCGAGCCCGATGCGGCCAGGCGCCTGGGCGGCTCGCTGGCGCTGGCGCTCGAGGCGGCGCGACGCGGCGCGGCGATCCTGCGCGTGCACGACGTGCGCGAGACGGTGCAGGCGCTGAAGGCCGTCGC
>JAFAZJ010000185.1 GCA_019239835.1 Alphaproteobacteria bacterium
TCCTCGTCGTGCTGGCACGGCGTGACCACGGCGCTGATCGGCAATTGCGGCGTCGGTTTCGCGCCTTGCCTGCCGGAACGGCGCGACATGCTGGTCAAGCTGATGGAGGGCGTAGAGGACCTGCCCGAGGTCGTGCTGACCGAGGGCCTGCCGTGGAACTGGCAGAGCTTCCCCGAATTCCTCGATGCGCTCGCCGCGCGCCGCTACGACACGGATGTCGCCACCCAGGTGCCGCACGCCGCGGTGCGCGTGCATGTCATGGGCCAGCGTGGCGCCGATCGCGAGCCATCGACCGAGGCCGAGCGCCAGGAGATGGCGCGCATCGCCGCCGAGGGCATCCGCGCCGGCGCGCTGGGCTTCTCGACCTCGCGCACCATCGCGCACAAGACACGCAAGGGCGAGCACACGCCAACCCTGGGTGCGGCCGAAGGCGAGCTGCGCGCCATCGCTGAAGCCCTGCGCGGCGTCGGTGCCGGCTGGATGCAGGTGATCTCCGACTTCGACGATCCGGATGAAGAGTTCGCCATGCTGCGCCGCGTCGCCGCGGCGTCCGGCCAGCTGATGTCGACGCAGCTGCTGCAGCGCATGAATCGACCCGAACTGTGGCGCCAGATCCTCGACAAGATCGAGGACGCAAACCGCAACGGCGCGCGCATCATGGGCCAGGTGATGGGCCGGCCGATCGGCCTGATGCTGGGCTTCGAGCTCAGCCAGCATCCGTTCTTCACCCGGCCGAGCTGGCGCACCATCGCCGACCTGCCCTTCGCCGAAAAGTTGGCGATCTTGCGCCAGCCCGAGTTCCGCGCCCGCCTGCTGTCGGAGCCCACCGCGGATCCGCTGATGGCACGGCGCCTCAACACCTGGGAGAACCTGTACCCGCTGGGCGATCCGCCGCAATACGAACCGCCACCGGAGGCCAGCATCGCCGCAATCGCAAAGCGGCAAGGACGCAACCCCGAAGAGGTCGCCTACGACGTGATGCTGGAGCGCGACGGGCGCGGCATCATCAACTTCCCGGTCATCAACTACGCCGCCGGCAACCTCGACGCGGTCAAGACGATGGTCGAGCATCCCAACACCTTGATGGGGCTGGGCGACGGTGGCGCGCATGTCGGGTTGATCTGCGACGCCAGCTCGACCACGCATATGATCACCCACTGGACGCGCGATCGCACGCGCGGGCCGCGACTGCCGCTCGAGTTCGCGGTCAAGCGGCTATCGCGCGACAACGCGCTGGCGCTGGGCCTCGCTGATCGCGGCCTGATCGCCCCCGGCTGCAAGGCCGACATCAACGTCATCGACTACGACCGTCTGGGCGTTCGCTCGCCCGAGCTCTGGTACGACCTGCCGGCCGGCGGCAAACGCCTGGTGCAGCGCGCCGACGGCTACGTCGCGACCGTGGTGTCAGGCGAGGTCGTCCATCGCGAAGGCGAAGCCACCGGCGCCCTGCCCGGCCGCCTCGTTCGAGGGCCTCAGACTGCCGGGTGACGACTAAAGCGCGACGGTCGCTGACTGCGGGCCGATCTCGACCGCCGTGCCGAACGGTTTCGACAGTGCGGCAAACCGTTCGAGGATCGTGCGGCCCTCTTCGCCCTCGGCCAATCGCGGCCGGCCGCGCTTATGGCGGGCTTCTTTCCAGCCGAGGCTGATCGGCGTCAACTCGATGGTCCTCAGCGTGCCGGCTTCGTAGGTGAGCATGGGCACCACCGACTCCCAGTAGCGCTGATCGGCGGGAAAGCCGGCCTGGTCGTTCTTGACGCGCTTTTGATAGACCTGCCCCGGCGTGAGATCGGGATCGGCGCGGAAGCGCTCATAGGCGTCGGAAGGCATCTTCGGCACCAGCTCGTTCTGGCCGATGAAATTGCCGAGCGAATAGAAGATCGGCTTGCCCTTGTAGAGCTCCAGGCCGCGCAGCAGGTGCGGTCCGTGCCCGACGACGAGATCGGCGCCGGCGTCGATCATCTCGCGCGCGAAAACGGGGATGAACTCGGCCGGGATCTCCTTGTTCTCGGCTTGCTCATGGGCATGCAGGCTGACCAGCACGATATCTGACAGGCCGCGCGCCTCCCTGATCCAGCGCGTGATGCCGTCGATGTCCTTGCGGTTCGCCGTCATGCGCACCGCCGGGCGATTGGAGGCGCGGAAGTTCATCGTGCCGAGCGGGAACACCGCCGGATCGGACGGCGCGAAGGTGAAGCCCATCTTAAGCTTCTGCTGGCGCTCGGCCTCGAGGCCGAGCTGGTCGGCGATCTCGCGCAACGCCTCGAGCTGTGGTGGCGTCACCTCGTGTACCGTCTCGAAGCGTAGCGGATTGAGGCCGGGCCGGCCCGGCAGGTCGGGCCGCTGCGCGGACGCCTCCTGGCCCTTGGCGAAGGACGAGGTGCACGAGACCATCGCCACGGTGCCGTGCGGATGGGTGTGATAGACCGGCCGCCGCGCATCCTCGAGGTTGCGGCCGGTGCCGGCGAAGGAGAGCCCACGCGTCTCCAGCGCCTCGATCGTGTGCAACAGGCCCGACACGCCGTAATCGAGACTGTGATTGGTGGCGGTGGCGAACAGGTCGAAGCCGGCGTCGACCAGCTCGTCGAGCACCCAGGCCGGCGCGCCGAAATGCGAGCCGCCACTCTCCAACGCCGGGTCGCCACGATAGTCGTTGGCCAGCACCTCGAGGTTGGTGAAGGCTACATCTGCCGCGCGCACGCGATCGAACAGCGGCGCAAGGAGGCCGTCGGCGCGGCTCTGCAGGCGGCGCTGCAGGATGCTGTCGCCGGTGAGGAGGAGACGGAGGGTGGAGGAAGGTGGGTGCGCGGACATGGGATCCCTGTCTAGCGCAAAGTCCAGCCATGCCGCTACCGGCCTCGACTCCTGAGCCGCCGCTGTCACTATTGTGACAATACGAACCAAATCCAGGAGGCACGCCATGGACGTCGGCATGATGATGGTGTTCGCCAGCTATGGCTGGGAGAACTGCTCCGACAAGCGCGTCTGGGACGAGGAGATCAAGCTGGCGCGCACGGCCGCCGATCTCGGCTTCGACTGCTTGTGGTCGGCCGAGCATCACTTCAACGACTACTCGTTCGTGCCCGACAACCTCGCGCTGATGACCCATCTCACGGCGCTCTGCCCCAACATCGACGTCGGCACCGCCGCGGTGATCATTCCCTGGCACGATCCGCTGCGCGTGGCGGAAAACGCCGCCGTGCTCGACATGCTGAGCAAGGGCCGCCTGCGGCTGGGCCTAGGCCGCGGCCTGGCACGCCGCGAATTCGCCGCCTTCCGACTGAGCATGGATGAGTCACGCGCCCGCTTCGACGAAGCTGCGCCGATGATCGTCAATGCCCTGAAGACCGGCTTCATCGAGGGCGACGGTAAATACTATAGGCAGCCGCGTATCGAGATCCGTCCGCGCCCGCAACATTCCTTCGACGGCCGCATCTATGCCGTGGCGTCGAGCGAGGACTCCATCGACTCGGCCGCCAAGCTCGGCGCGCATATCGTGATGTTCGCCGACCGTCCCTGGGAAATGCGCGTGCCAATGATCGAGCGCGGCCGCCAGCTGCACCGCCAGTACCACGGCACTACCCCGCCCACCGTCATGCTGACCGAATTCGTGATCTGCGGCACCGACCTCGCCAAGACCGAAGAGGAAGCGCGCCAGTACCAGGGCAAGTTCGTCGAGAGCAATTTCTACCACTACGAATTCCTCGGCGAGCACTTCAAGACCGTGAAGGGCTACGACTCCTACCAGCAGAAAGCCGATCTCGCGCGCAAGGCCGGCGGGCTCGAAGGCGCCGTAAACGGCTTCATGCAGGCCGCGAGCTGGGGCACGCCGGACAAGATCCTGCGCGGGCTCGAGGCACGGCGGAAGGTCGTGGGCGATTTCGAGATGAACGTCGCCTTCCGCTTTGGCGGCACGCCCTACGAGGTCTGCGAGCGCGGCCTGAAGCTCTTCGCCAAGGAGGTGCTGCCGGTGGTGAAGTCGTGGAAGCCGGTGGCGGTGGCGCAGGCGGCGGAATAAGCGTCAGGCCGCCAGCGCGCCTGACGGCACGAAGTGGCGGTCGCGCGGCAGCGCGATGGTGGTGCGCTTGAGCAGACGCCGTTGCGCCGGGTCGAAATCGTCGCGACGGTGCAGCAGGAAGCCGTTGTCCCACATCAGCACGTCACCGACCTGCCAGTGGTGGCGGTAGACGAAGCGCTCCTGCGTGCAGAACGACGTCAGCTCGGCCAGCAGCGCAGTGCCGTCTTCCGGCGACATGTCCTGGATGCCGCATGTCGTGCTGGGGTCGAAGTAGAGCGCCTTGCGGCCGCTCACCGGGTGGGTATGGACCAGCGGATGCGTCACATCGGGCGTCTTGCGCTTGATGTCGTCGCTGATGGCGCGGTCGGCCGCGTTGTAGCCGGCGAGGCGCTTGGCGTAGCTGAAGATGCCGATCCTGCCGTCGACCGCACGGCGCAACGACTCCGGCAAAGCCTCGTAAGCGCGATTGAGATTGGCCCATGAGGTGACGCCGCCCTCGCGCGGCAATTCGAGGGCATAGAGCATCGCGCCGGTGGCCGGCTCCGCGACGTAGCATTGGTCGGTGTGCCAGGCGAGCTCGCCCTGCCCCAGGCCGCCGATGCTCTTGCCGGCATCGTCGCGCAGGTTGGAAATCACGGTGATGTCGGGGCGGTTGGGCGAGGCCCAGTCGCTGCGCGCGATGCGCTCGGGCTTGCCGAACTGCGCCGAGAAGCGCGCCAGCTCGTCCTCGCTGAGCGCCTGGCGGCGAAAGACGATGACGCCGCATTCCGCCCAGATCGCGCGGATCGCCTCGATCTGCGCCGACTCGAGCGCCTGCCAGAGCTGCACCGCGAGAATCTCGCGCGCAAAGCTGCCGTCCAATTCGCGTGAGGTGATCGACATCCGGGCCCCTCCGGTCGCTATGATAGGCTGAGTGCGTGGCAGGGAGGAAGGCATGGCCGGCAAGGTCGGATTCATCGGGCTGGGCGCCATGGGTGGGCCGATGGCGCTGAACCTGGCGAAGGCCGGGTTCGCGCTCGTGGTGCACGACATCGACGCGGCCAAGACCGAGCCGTTGAAGGCCAAGGGCGCCGAGGTCGTGGATTCGGCGGAGAAGGTCGCCGCCGGGGTGGAGCGCACCATCGTCATCGTCGAGACCACCGACCAGGCCGAACAGGTGATCATCGGCGCGCACGGCATCATCCGCGGCGCCAAGGCCGGACACATCGTGCTCTGCATGTCGACCATCGATCCGTTCGCCGCGCGGAGCTTCGCCGACCGGCTGGCGGCGGTGGACATCGCGATGCTCGACTCACCGGTGAGCGGCGGCACCGGCCGCGCGCAATCGGGCGAGCTGTCGGTGATCGTCGGCGGCGCGGCGGAGATCGTCGCCAAGTGCCAGGACCTGTTCCAGGCGATGGGCAACCGCACCTTCCATGTCGGCCCGCTGGGCAGCGGGCTGGCGATGAAGCTGGTCAACAACATGCTGGTGCAGGTCAACACGGTTGCTGTCGCGGAGGCGCTGGTGCTGGGCGTCAAGGCCGGACTCGATCCCAGGACCGTCTACGAGGTCGTGCGCGTCTCGACCGGTGCCAGCGCGGCGTGGGAGCTGCGCGTGCCGCGCATCCTCGCCGGCGACTACGCCCCCGGCGGCACGGTCGACATCTCCTACAAGGACCAGGAGCTCGAGACCGCCTTCGCCAAGCGCCTGGGCGTACCGCTGCTGCTCGCGAACGTCACGCAGCAGGTCTACCAAATGGCGCGCGCGCAGGGCATGAACAAGCAGGATGGCGCCGCCATCGTGAAGATCTTCGAGCAGTTCGCCGGCGTGACGGTGAAAGACTGAGACCATGCTGCACGACGATCCGGCTCGCTCCCCCACGCTGCCCGGACGCCTCTATGTCGATCCGGATACACTGGCGCGCGAACGCTCGTCGATCTTCCTGCGCACCTGGAACTACGCCGGGGCTCTCAGTGAGCTTGCGGCGCCCGGCGACTACGTTACCGCCCGCCTGCTCGACCAGAACATCATCGTCATGCGCGGGCGCGACGGCCAGCTGCGCGGCTTCCACAACGTCTGCCAGCACCGTGCGCATGAGCTGCTCGAAGGCCGCGGCAACACGCGTACCATCGTTTGCCCCTATCATGCCTGGTCCTACACCGACGACGGCCGGCTGCTGAGCGCACGCGGGCTGGAAAAGCAACCGGACTTCGAGGCCGCGCAGTTCTGCCTCAAGCGCGTGCAGGTCGAAGTGCTGGCCGATGCCTTCGTCTTCCTCAATCTCGACCCGCTCGCCAAGCCGCTTCGCGAGCTTGCCGGCGACCTCGACACCGACCTGCGCGCCATGCTGCCGGCACTAACCACCTACCGCGCGCGACCCTTTGGCGAGGCGAGGCGGATCGCCGCCAACTGGAAGGTCATCGTCGACAATTTCCTCGAATGCTACCACTGCGCGCCGGCACATCCGGCGTTCTGCGATCTCGTCGACATGGCGAGCTATCGCATGACCGCGCAGGGCCTGTGGTCGTCGCAGAAAGGCATGGTGCGTCACGGCACCAACGCCGCCTATCCCGTGTCCGCCAACGACGAGCAGCGCGCCCTCTTCTGGTGGCTGTTTCCCTCGACGGTGATCAACGTGATGCCGGGCGCACCCGAGGTCGTGGTCGGCACCATCCTGCCCGACGGTGTCGGCCACACCCTGCGCCGCTTCCAGCATTTCGCACCCGAGGGTGCGCAGCCCGATACCGCGCGCGAGGCCTATGAGCGAGGTGTGCTTGGCCCGGAGGACGTGGCGATCTGCGAGAGCGTGCAGCGCGGCCTGCATTCACTGGGCTTCGACCTCGGCCGCATCGTCCACGACGCCGCCAACCCGCACCATGGCGAAGCGGCGGTGCATCACTTCCATCGCCTCGTGCTGCAGGCGCTTACCTAACGATCAGCGGCGCGACATCGATGTTCTGGGCGCGGAACCACAGCCGCAGCAGGCGGCGCTGAGACTGGCGGCCGTCCGCAGTGCGCGCTTCGAGCTGGCCGATATGGATCTGCATGTCTGTGAAGCGGTAGGCGCCCTTCGCATCCGTGATGGTGCGCTTTCTCTCCTCGAAATAGGCGGAATTGCGCTCGAAGAAGATCACCGTCGCGCCGGCCAAAGCGGCACCCGAACCATCGCGCACCACGCCCTGGATGATGCCGTCGTCATTGTAGACGATGTAGAGGTTCCAGCCGCCCACGAGGATTGCCAGCGCCAGCGGCACGAACACGAAGCGGTGCAACAGGACGCGGCGCCAGTTCATCCCTTGGTCGCTCCTGATGTCAGGCCGCGGATGAATTCCTTCTGCGCCATCAGGAAGATGGTGAGTCCCGGTACCAGCACCATGACGACAAAGGCGAACAGCGCGCCGGTCGTGTCCTCCATCACAGACAGGAAGCGTGCCAGGCCCAGCGGCAGGGTCTGCATATCGGGCGAACGCACCACGATCAGCGGCCAGAGGAAGGCGTTCCACGACCAGATGAAGTTCAAGATCACGTTGGTGGCGATCGCCGGCTTGCTGAGCGGCAGCAGGATGCGCACGACGATGCGCCACTCACTCAGGCCGTCGACGCGCGCGGCATCGATCAGCGAGCGCGGCACCGCCTCGAAGCTGGCCTTGAAGATGAAGATGCAGATGATCGTCGACAGCATCGGCAGGGCGATACCGAGCCAACTGTTGAGCACGCCCAGCCACGAGGTGATCAGGTAGGCCGGAATGATCGTCGCCTGAAACGGGATCAGCATGCAGGACAGCAGCAGCAGCACAATCCAGCGCTTACCCGGGAATTGCTTGGTCAGCGCGTAGCCCGCGGCGGTGTTGAACAACAGGTTGCCTGATATCGCCATGATCGTGACGATCACGCTGTTGAGCAGGTAACGCGGGAATGGGATCAGGTACCAGACGTCGACGTAGTTGAAGAGATGCGGATTGACCGGGATGATGCTGGGCGGCCAGGCATAGATGTTCTCGCCGGTGAGCGACGTCTTGATCACCCAGTAAAACGGCACGAGCATCAGCAGGCAGACCGCGAGCATGATCGCGTGGCGCGGCCAAGTGGGAGCACGGCGCATCGCCTAGCGCTCCAGGCTGCCGGCATTCCCGCCGGACAGCTTGTTGGCGATCACTGTCAGCACGACCAACAACAGGAACTGCACCACCGTCAGTGCCGCGGCGTAGTCGAAGCGCGTTTGACCGAAACCCGCCTTGTAGATGTACGTGATCAGCAGCTCGGTGGCGTGGCCCGGCCCACCATTGGTCATGACGTAGACAAGGTCGAAGCTCGTGAAGGAATTAAGGATGCCGACCACGATGCAGAGGAAGATCGAGGGCCGCAGCAGAGGCAAAGTGATGCGCAGGAAACGCGCGTGGGCCGGCACGCCGTCGACTCGCGCCGCTTCATAGAGATGCTGCGGGATGCTCTGCAGGCCCGTCAGCAGGATGATCATGTAGAAGCCCAGCACCTGCCAGAACTCGGCAGCGATGACACAGGGCAGCGCCCAGTCGAAGCTCTGCAGGAACTTCACCGGCTCATCGATGGCGCCGGTGGACCGCAGCACATAGTTGAAGAAGCCGCCGCGCACGTCATAGAGCCAGCGCCAGATGATGCCGACCGCTACCGTCATCAGCGGGTACGACAGGAACACGATGGTGCGGTAGATCGCGGCGCCCTTCAGATCGCTGTTGACCAGCAGCGCGATGCCCAGTGCCAGGGCGATGGCGATCGGCGAGCAGCCGATGAAGATCAGGGTATTGGTGAGCGCATCCCAGAAGACGTCGTCGTCGAGCAGCATCTCCTCGTAGTTCTCGAGGCCGATCCACTTCGCCGCCTTCAGGGGCGACCAGGACTGGAACGACAGCATGGCGTTCCAGCCCAGCGGCAGGATGCGATAGAGGAAGAAGACCGCCAGCGACGGCAGCAGGAAGCAGCCGACGAGCGCAATGTCTCGCGTCTGCTTGCGCTGGTACCACGGGCTGCGTGCGCTGGCGGTCGTCACGTCAGGCGCGCCGCAATTCGCGCGACACGCGGCGCTCAGCGTCGGCCAGCGCGGTCTTGGGGTCCTTGCGGCCGAGCACGGCGCTCTGGAACTCGGGCCAGAACGCGTCCTTCACCCGGCTGTCGTTGCCCAGCCGCCAATTGCCGCACATCTTGTCGGTGTGCTCGACCTGTGTCTTGAGCACCTGATAGGCGAGCGGGTCGTCCTTCTCGAACTTCGCCAGGGTCGCCTTGTCGATCTCCTTGTTGCCGGTCAGCACGCTGGCAGTCCGCGCGAGCTGGGTTCCGACGTCGTTGTCGGTGAGGTACTTCACGAAGTCCCAGGCGACATCGGGGTGCTTGCTGCCCTTGGAGATGCCTAGGCCATGCGAATTCGGCGTTGCCCAATTGCCTGGTACCTGCGCGGCACCCAGCGTGTCGCCATTGATCCACGGCCCCTTGCCCTTGATCCAGAAGAACGCCGGCGCGTGGGCCTGCAGCATGCCGACATTGCCTGTCGCGAACGCCTCGTTGGGCTCGACCCAGCGACCGGTCCAGGAAATCGGGTTGATCGCACCAGACTTGGTCGCCGCCGCCAGCTTGGCCAGTACCTCCTCCGCCTTGGCGGTCTTGAAGGTCGCCGTCTTGAGGTCCTTCGACAGCAGCTCGACGCCGTTCATCTGCATCAACGGCCAATACAGCCAGTCGAAGTTGAGCGTCAGCATGCCGGTCTTGTCGCCGCCCTTGATCTTGTCGGCGGCGGCCATGATGTCGTCGAAGCTCGCCGGCGGCTTGTCGAGACCGGCCTCCTTGAAGCGCGTCTTGTTCCAAAACAGCAAGGTCTTGGAGACGTAGTACGGCACCATGTAGTTCTTGCCCTCGAACACCCAGTTCGAGAGGTAGTCCTGGTCGTAGCGGCCCTTGACCGCGGCCTCGGCAGCAAAACGCGGCGTCAGATCCATCAGCGCGCCCTGCGCGGCGTACTCCAGGCCAAGCGCGCCCTGGATGTCGAGCACGTCGGGCGGCGTGTTGGCGGCGAGCTGGGTGGCGTAATAGACCGGCAGCTCCGGGCCCTTCTTGTCGACCCATTCGACCGTGACGCCGGAGCGCGTGCTTTGGAAGCCCGCGATCCAATCCTTGATGTGCTTCTCGAGGTGCACGAGGTTCCAGGTGAGGAACGTGATCGTCTTGGTCGATTGCGCGATCGCCGGCATCGGCAGAACCGCCGCCGCCGAAAGCGCCGCGGTGGATTTCAGAAGTTGTCTGCGCTGCATGATCTTGCCTCCCTCCGTCTTACAGGCGACGCCCCGTCGTCCTGTCAAAGAAATGCAGATTCTCGGGATCGGCCGCGAGTAACACCGCCTCGCCCGCCTTGCGTACCAATCGCGGCGGCAGGCGCGCGATCACCGGCGTGCCAGCAATGTCGAGCGACACCAGCGTGTCGGAGCCCAGCGGCTCGACCACGACAGCATGGCCGCTCAGCAGCGGCGGCTCGCCGCCGGTGTGCCAGATCAGATGCTCGGGCCGAATACCCAGCAGGACATCGGGCATGCCGGCAATCACGCGCGTGCGAGACTCGGGCAGCGTGATCGTGCGATCGCCCAACGTGATTTGACCCGAGCCGCCGAGCTTCACCGGCAACAGGTTCATCGGCGGCGTGCCGATGAAGCCGGCGACGAAGACGGTGGCAGGCGTCTCGTAGACCTCCTCCGGCGTGCCGATCTGCTCGATGCGGCCGTGATTGAGGATGACGATGCGGTCGGCGAGCGTCATCGCCTCGGTCTGGTCGTGCGTGACGTAGATCGTGGTCGTGGCGACGCGCTCGCGCAGCAGCTTAATCTCGGTGCGCATCTGCACGCGCAGCTTGGCGTCGAGGTTCGACAGCGGCTCGTCGAACAGGAACACCTTAGGATCGCGCACGATGGCGCGACCCATGGCGACGCGCTGGCGCTGGCCGCCGGAGAGCTGGCGAGGCATGCGCTGCGAGAGGTGACCGATATCGAGGACGCGCGCGGCCTGCTCGACGCGTTGGCGGATCTCCGCTCGGGCGACGCCGCGATATCGCAGCGAGAACGCCATGTTCTCGAACACCGTCATGTGCGGATAGAGCGCGTAGTCCTGGAACACCATGGCGACGTCGCGATCCTTGGGATCGAGCTCGTTGACCACGCGGCCGTCGATGGCGATCTCGCCGCCGGTGATGTCCTCCAGGCCGGCGATCATGCGCAGCAGGGTGCTCTTGCCGCAGCCCGAGGGTCCGACGAAGACCACGAACTCGCGATCGGTGATGTCGAGGTCCACGCCATGAACCACCGCCACGTCACCGAACGACTTGCGCACGCCACTGAGCCTGATACCGGCCAACGCTTCCCCCGGCTCTTTTTCGTGACCCTGCCTTCTTGGGGTCCTAGCATGCACCCATCGAGGGGGACGTCCAATGCGTATCGGACTGGTCGGCTATGGCGCCTGGGGCCGCGTGCATGCCGGCGTGATCGCGAGCATCCCGGACCTGACGCTCGCATCGGTGGTGTGCGGCGACGAGGAGTCGGCTCGCCTCGCCGCCGCGCTGCCCGGCGTCGCGGTGCACCGCACCTATGAGGCCGTGCTGCACGATCCGACGATCGATCTCGTCGACATCGTCGCGCCGAACCACCTGCACGCGTCCATGACGATCGCGGCGCTCGCCGCCGGTAAGCACGTGCTGCTGGAAAAGCCGATGGCCACCACGCTGGCCGATGCTCGCCGCGTCGTCGAGGCCGCCGAGCGATCGGACCGCTATGTCGGCGTCGGCCTGCAACTGCATACCTCGCGCCAATGGGGTCGCATCCGCGATCTGATCGACGAAGGCGCGATCGGCAAACCGCGCTACGCCAACAGCCTTCTGTTCCGCCGACCGTTCCGCGGCGGCGCCGCCGACTGGCGCTTCACTGGCGAGCAGGTCGGCTCGTGGATCCTCGAAGAGGCGGTGCACTACATCGACCTGCTCCTCCTCTACTTCCGCCAAAGCGGCCTGCCGACCGAGCTTTCTGCCGATGGGCATCTCTCGTTTCGCGGCGCAGGCATGCACGATTCCTTCACCTGCACGATGCGCTTCGCGGACAGCGCCTACGCCTCGTTCTCACAATGCCTCGGCGGTTTCGAGCATTCTCTGGTGACGGAGATCGCCGGCACCGATGGCGCGATCCGAACGTCGTGGACGGGCGCTGCGGACCGCGAGCCGAACGCCAGCTTCCAGCTCAAGCTGCGCCGCGCCGGCTCAGCCGACGCCGAAACCGTGCCGATCGAGAAATCCGGCGAGGTCTACGAACTCGAAGAGCAGATGCGCCGCCTGATCACCGACGTGCCGCGCCGCACGCCTCTGGTCTCCGCCCGCGCCGCCCTGCCCGCCCAGGTGATCTGCCTGGAGATCGAACGCGCTATCGCCGAGCGGCGCACGATCAAGCTCGATTGGTCGTAGTCAGCCGCTGTTGCGCAAGCCGGCAGCGATGCCGTTGATACTGAGGTGGATGCCCTGCACCGTCGCCGGGTCGGTATCGCCGGCGCGGTGGCGGCGCAGCAGCTCGATCTGCACGTGGTTCAACGGATCGATGTAGGGGAAGCGATTGCGGATCGAGCGGGCCAGTAGCGGATTGGCTTCCAGCAACACCTTCTGATCCATGATCGCGCAGACCACGTCGATGCAGCTCTGCCACTCGGCGCGCACCCGGCTGAAGACCTGCTCGCGCAAGGCCGCGTCGGTCACAAGCTCGGCATAGCGTGAGGCGATGGCGATGTCGCTCTTGGCCAGCACCATGTCCATGTTGGAGAGCGCCGTGCGGAAGAACGGCCACTCGGCGTACATCTTGCGCAAGGTCGCCATACCGTCCGCGTGCTCGGCCAGCCACGCCTTCACCGCCGCGCCGAAGCCGTACCAGCCCGGCAGCATCAGCCGGCATTGCGCCCAGCTGAACACCCAGGGAATGGCGCGCAAATCCTCGATGCGCTGGCTCTTCGAGCGCGACGCCGGGCGGCTGCCGATGTTGAGGCTGGCGATCTCGCCCAGGACCGTGGATTCGCGGAAATACTCGGCGAAGCCTTCGGTCTCGTAGACCAGCGCGCGATAGGCGCGGAAGGCGCTTGCCGACAGCGCCTCCAAGATCTCCAGGTAGGATTGCGGCGGTGACGGCTGGTCGGCGTCGAGCAGGCTGGCCTCGAGCGTGGCGGCGGCCAGCGTCTCGAGATTGCGCCGGCCGACCTCGGCGTTGGAGTACTTGCCGGCAATCACCTCGCCCTGCTCGGTGATGCGGATCGCGCCCTGCACCGCACCCGGCGGCTGGGCGAGGATCGCCTCGTAGCTCGGCCCGCCGCCGCGGCCCACCGAGCCGCCGCGGCCATGAAACAGGCGCAGGCCGATCTTGTGGCGCTCGAAGATCTCGATCAGCACCAATTCGGCCTTGTAGAGCTCCCAGGTCGAGGTGAGATAGCCGCCATCCTTGTTGCTGTCGGAATAGCCCAGCATCACCTCCTGGACGTTGCCGCGCGACTGAAGCAGCCGGCGGTAGGCCGGCAGGCCCAGCAGCGCATCCATGATGCCGCCGCAGTGCTGCAAATCGCCGATGGTCTCGAACAGCGGCACGATGTCGACGGCGAGCTTGCCCTCGCGCGGCTGCAACAGGCCGACCTCCTTGAGCAGCACCGCGACCTCGAGGATGTCGGAGACGCTGTCGGCCTTGGAAATCACGTAATGCGGCATCGACGCCGATCCGTAGCGCCGATGCGCGTCGGCCGCGACGCGCAGCATGTCGAGCTCGGTGGCGGTGTCGTCGCCATAGGCCTGATAGGTCGAGGCCAGCGGGCGCATGTTGGCCAGCTCACCGGCCAGCAGCTTCGCGCGCTCGGGCTCGGGCAGCTTCTTGTAGTCGACACCCGTGCCGGCGACCTCGAAGAGATCGGCCATGACGCGCTCGTGGACATCGGAGTTCTGCCGGATGTCGAGCGCGGCGAGATGGAAACCGAAGACGTCGACCGCACGACGAAGACCGCGCAGCCGGCCGCGCGCCAGGCCAAGCGAGCCATTCTCGCTCAGCGATGCATCGATCGCGTCGAGATCGGATTTGAAGGCGGCTGCAGACTCATAGGCCGGCGCCTCTGCCACCGGCGGATAGGGTACCGCCATGCCGTCGAGAGCCTGCGCTGTCGCCGCCAGCCGCGCGTAGATGCCGACAATGGCGCGGCGATAGGGTTCGTCCTGCCGTTCCTGCGCGCGGTCGGGCGATTGCTCGGCCAACGACCGTAGCGCATCCGATACCTTCACCACGCGGCCATCGAGCGACAGCTCGCCACCGAGGTGGTGCAGCTCGTTGAGGTAGTGGCGCAGCGCGCGCTGGCTCTGCATCGACAGCGCCTGGCGCGTAACCTCGGCAGTGACGTAGGGGTTGCCGTCGCGATCGCCGCCCATCCAGCTGCCCATGCGCAGGAACGATGGCACGTCGATGCTCTGCCACGCTGGCTCCGCGCTCAGCCGATCCTCGAGGTCGGCGTAGAACGCCGGCAGCGCATAGAAGAAGGTGTGATCGTAGTAGGCCAGCCCGTTGGCGACCTCGTCGATCACGCGCAGCCGTGTGCTGCGCAGGATGCTGGTCTGCCACAAGGTGAGCACGGCGCGGCGTAGTGCGCGGCGATTGGCGGTGAGCTCGTCGGGCGTGAACTGAATGCGATCGCGCTCGTCGAGCAGGTGGGCGATCTCCATCTCGCGGTCGATCGAGCTCTTGCGGCGGATCTCGGTAGGATGCGCCGTCAGTACCGGGCCGACGAATGCGCGGGCGAAGAAGGTTTGCAGCTTCTCGCGCGTGACGCCGGCTTTGCGGGTGCAGTCCAGCGCATAGGCCATCGAGCCCGGCCGCGACGGCGCCTTGGCCAGGGCGTAGGTGCGGGTGCGACGGATGTGGTGCTGGTCTTCGGCGATGTTGGCGAGGTGCGAGAACGAGCCAAAGGCGCGGATGATGCGGACCGCCTGCGCCGTAGGCAGGCCGCTCATGATCGCCTGCAGCTCCTGGCGCGCGCCCTCGTCGGCGTCGCGGTGGAATTGCACCCCGGTGCGGCGGATGCGCTCGACCAGTTCGAATACCGCCTCGCCTTCTTGGGCGCGCACCGTGTCACCCAGGATGCGGCCCAGCAGGCGGATGTCGTAGCGCAGCGGAATGTCCTTGTCGGGCGTCATGGCGTGATTCGGTTCCATCGGCACCGTCTCCATTCCCTCGGAAGCGCCCCATTCCCTGCACGCTTCATGCTAGCGCGATCCCAGGCACTGAACTAACGTTGAATGACAAGGAGACGCTGCATGGCCCACACGCTCGACCAACTCGCCGCCGAGATCCGCGCTGCCCTGAAAGCCGATAGCTCTGCATCAGGCAAGCAGGCGGTCTGCGCGATCGTCACTAAGGTACTGCACGACAGGGCATTCATTGCCCAGCACCTGACCGCCGACCAGTGCAAGCCGCGCAAGGTGCTTTACGAGGACCCCGAGCTGGGTTTCTGCATCTGCGGCCACGTCTACGAGAAGCCGGCGCATGGCTCACCGCACGACCACGGTCCGAGCTGGGCGATCTACGGTCTCGCCGAGGGCGACACCGAGATGACCGACTGGCGCATCGTGAAGAAGGGCGACGAAACCTCGCCGTCGTTGGTCGAGCCAGTGACGAGCTACGTGATGAAGCCGGGCGATGCCCATTTCTACGATGTTGGTGTCGTGCACTCGCCCAAGCGCGACGGGCTGACCCGACTGGTGCGCATCGAGGGCACCAACCTCGACCACATCAAGCGCTCCAACATCAAGGCGGCGTCACTCGCGCCCGCCAAGTAAGGACCCATGCAGATCGGCTTCAACCTGCCGAACTCCGGGCCGCTGTCGGCCGTCGGCTCGATGCTCGACATCGCTACCGCGGGCGAGGCGCTCGGCTTCGACTACCTGACGCTCACCGACCATGTCGTGCTGCCGGACACCAAGGTGCCCGGCTATCCCTACTCGGAGACCGGCGAATTCTACGAAAGCGCGCCGACCGAGCGGCACGAGCAGCTGATCGCGATGGCCTACATCGCCGCGCGCACCTCGCGCATCCGGCTGGTCGCCGCCGTCATGGTCGTGCCGCATCGCCCGGCGGTGCTGGCGGCCAAGATGCTGGCGACGCTCGACGTGCTGTCAGGCGGCCGCATCGTCGTCGGCATCGGCGCCGGCTGGCTGAAGAGCGAGTTCGACGCCGTCGTCACCACGCCCTTCGCCGAGCGCGGCGCGGTCACCGACGAGTACATCGACGCCTTCAAGGTGCTGTGGAGCGAACCCTCGCCGCGCTTCGCCGGCCGCTACGTCAAGATCGACGGCATGGTGCTGGAGCCCAAGCCGCTGCAGCGCCCGCATC
>JAFAZJ010000096.1 GCA_019239835.1 Alphaproteobacteria bacterium
CGCCAGGCAGACCAGTGGCTCGCCGCTGAACAGGTCGCGCCCGTCGACCGGCGCCAGACCCGCATCGCGTTGATGCGCTATCGCGGCCAGGGCGGCGAAGTGGACGTCGACTGGATCGACGACGTCGAACGCGTCGAGGCGGCCTTCGCCGAGGCGCACAAGAGCCTCTACGGCTTCGCGCTCGACACGCCGGTGGAGCTGGTGACGTTGCGCGTCGAGGCGACCGGCCGCATGCCGACGCCGCCTCGACCGGCGCTGTCGAAGGGCTCGGGCGTGCAGCCGCGCGAGCGGCTGCGGGTGCATTTCGCGTCAGGGATGACCGACGTACCGTTGTTCGATCGCGCCACCTTCGGCGCCGGCGATCGCTTCGAGGGACCGGCGATCATTTCCCAGCTCGACGCGACGACACTCGTGCCGCCCGACTGGATCGGCGAGGTCCATACCTCCGGTGCGATCCTTCTGACGGTGCGCCGCGACTGAACGGTGCGATCAGCCCAAGCGGTCGTGAGTGGACCGTAATGCGCCAGATGGCGTAAGCAGTGATCCGCTATATCCCAACGCGCATAGCGGGGCATCACATGAAATTCGGCATTCACAATCCATCCTGGCAGTTCGGTCCCGACCCCGCCGAGATCTTCGAAGCGCTGAAAGCCAAGGCGCTCTGGGCGGAGGATCACGGCTTCACCTGGTTCTCGGTGATGGATCACCTCATCCAGATCGCCAATGTCGGCGCGCCGGACGAACCATTCGTCGAGGGATGGACGGCGTTGACGGCGCTGGCCGCAGTGACCAAGCGCATCCGGCTGGCGACGCTGGTGTCGTCGGTGCACTACCGCAATCCGGCACTGCTGGCGAAGATGGCCGCCGGCGTCGACATGATCAGCCGCGGACGCCTGACCTTCGGCATCGGCGCCGGCTGGTTCGAGACCGAGTACCGGCAGTACGGCTGGGAGTTTCCACCCAAGCCGGCGGTGCGCATCCGGCAGATGGAAGAAGCCGTGCAGCTGATCATCGCCATGTGGACGCAGAAGCGCACGACGTTCCACGGCAAGTATTTCCGGGTCGACGATGCCATCCTCGAGCCCAAGCCGGTGCAGCGGCCGTATCCGCCGATCATGATCGGCGGCGGCGGCGAGCAGCTCACCCTGCGGGCGGTGGCGCGATGGGCGAATGCCTGCAACGTCGGCGGTACGCCCGACATGGTCCGGCACAAATTCGACGTGCTGCGCCGTCATTGCGAGGCCGAGCGCCGCGACTACCAGGCGATCGAGCGCACCAGCGTCATCGGCTTCGTCATCGCGCGCGACGAGGCGGCATTGTCGGCCAAGCGCCAGCGCCTGTCGCTGCCCGGCAACTACAACGGCGTCGCCGGCACGGTCGCGCAGGTCACCGACCTGATCGGCCGCTTCCAGGATGCGGGCACACAGCTCCTCATCAGCAGCGCCTACCGCAACGACGCCGAAACGTTCGAGCTGTTGTCGTCCGACATCATGCCGAAATTCAGGGAAGGATGAACCCGATGCCCGTAATCCGTGCGCTCGGTCTTGCGTTGTTCGGCCTGCTGATGGCTGCGGCGGCGCAGGCACAGGAGAAGATGATGGTCGTGCCAGCGCCCGTCGTCGACGATCGCCGCAATGCCGACAGCGAGACGGCGGTGCTCGCCGGCGGCTGCTTCTGGGGCGTGCAGGCTGTGTTCCAGCACGTCAACGGCGTCAGCCGCGCGGTCTCGGGCTACGCAGGCGGCTCGAAGGCAAACGCGGTCTATGAGCTCGTGGGCTCGGGCAACACAGGGCATGCCGAGAGCGTCGAAGTGACCTTCGATCCGCGCGTCATCAGCTACGGCCAGATCCTGCAGATCTTCTTTTCCGTGGCGCACAATCCGACCGAGTTGAATCGCCAGGGACCGGATGTCGGGCCGCAATACCGGTCAGCGATCTTCGTCACCGACGCCGCGCAGCGCCGCATCTCCGAGGCCTACATCGCCCAGCTCGACAAGGCGGGCATCTTCCGCAAGAAGATCGCAACACAGGTCAACGACCCGATGCCGTTCTACGCTGCCGAGGCCTATCACCAGAACTACGCGACCTTGCATCCGACGGACCTCTACATCCGCTATCACGACCTGCCGAAGATCGAAGGTCTGAAGCGACTGTTCCCGTCCGTGGCCCGGGCCGCGCCTGTCCTCGTCAGCACCGTCAAATAATCTTCTTCTGTCGCCGGGTCCGCCTGCCGTTTCGCCACGTTAAGGTGCGAGCGGCACCGACTCATCGTGACAGGAGACATGCCATGGTCGCGCCTCGTCCCTCGAAGACCCGCATCGGCAATCACGTCCTGAAGCCCGAAACCCTGATGCTGAGCTACGGCTACGACCCGGCGCTGTCGGAGGGCGCAGTCAAGCCGCCGGTGTTCCTGACCTCGACCTTCGTGTTCCGCACCGCCGAGGAAGGCCGCGACTTCTTCGACTATGTCTCTGGCCGCAAGCAGCCGCCCCAGGGAACCGCACCCGGCCTGGTCTATTCGCGCTTCAACCATCCCAACAGCGAGATCGTCGAGGATCGGCTGTCGGTCTACGAGGGCGCCGAGTCCTGCGTGCTGTTCTCGTCGGGCATGTCGGCAATCTCGACGACGATCCTGACCTTCGCGCGGCCCGGCGACGTCATCCTGCATTCCCAGCCGCTCTATGGCGGCACCGAGACACTCCTGACGAACACCATGGCGGGCTTCGGCATCGGCGCCGTCGGCTTCGTCGATGGCGTCAGCGAGCCTGGCATCCGCGCGGCGGTACAGGTGGCGCGCGGCAAGGGACGTATCTCCGTCATCATGATCGAGACGCCGGCCAACCCGACCAACACGCTGGTCGACATCAAGCTGCTGCAGCGGATCGCCGACGAGATCGGCGCGGCCCAGGGTCATCGGCCCATGGTGGTCTGTGACAACACCCTGCTGGGTCCCGTGTTCCAGCGGCCGCTCGCCTACGGCGCCGATGTCTCGGTCTACTCGTTGACCAAATACGTCGGCGGTCACTCCGACCTGATCGCCGGCGCAGCGCTGGGTGCGCGCGCGACCATCGCGCCGATCAAGGCGCTGCGCGGCAGCCTCGGCACCCAGCTCGATCCGCATTCCTGCTGGATGCTGGGACGCTCGCTCGAGACGCTCGGGCTACGCATGGAGCGCGCCGACTCCAACGCGCGACTGGTCGCCGAATACCTGCGCGATCATCCCAAGGTCGACAAGGTCCACTACCTGGCGTTCCTCGAGCCGGGTTCGCCGGCGCACGCCGTCTTCGACCGGCAATGCACCGGCGCGGGCTCGACCTTCTCCTTCGACATCAAGGGCGGGCAGAAGCAAGCCTTCGCCTTCCTCAACGCCCTGCAGATCTTCAAGCTGGCGGTGAGCCTGGGCGGCACCGAGTCGCTCGCCAGCCATCCCGCGGCGATGACCCATTCCGGCGTCCCGGCCGATGTCCGCGCGCGCATCGGTGTGCTCGACACGACGATCCGCCTGTCGGTGGGCATTGAACATCCCGATGACCTGATCGCCGATCTTACTCAGGCTCTCGCCGCCGCCTGATTGCAGCGCGTTATTTCACGCGCAACGCAATCAACACTGGCCACGCGGTGGTTCAGTGCACATCGAAATCGCGATGCAGACGACAATATCGTCGCGTGCTATGCCGCACCATTGAACCCCGCGATCATAAATCGCGTTATTAGCGCCGTTGATTGCGACGGCACGACGGGTATCTCCAATGTTGCTCAGAAAAGCCGCATCGAACTCGGTGTTGCTCGTCGACGACGAGCCTCTGATCCTGATGGCGCTGAAGCAGCAGCTCGAGGATCACTACACCGTCTTCTCGCAGACCTCGCCCGTGAAGGCGCTGGACGTGCTGCGCAATGAGCCGGACATCGCCGTGGTCATCTCCGACCTGCGCCTGCCCGACATGACCGGTGACGAGTTCCTCGCCAGGGCGCAGTCATTCTCGTCGGCGACGCGCATGCTGATGACCGGCTTCGCCGACATCAACGCCGTGGTGCGCGCCATCAACGACGGCAAGATCTTCGCCTACATCTCCAAGCCGTGGGATCCCCATCACCTCGCGATCATGGTGCACCGGGCGATCGAGCACTACGAGATCACCCGCACCCTGGTCGAGGAACGCGCGCTGCTGGGCGATCTCATGGACTCGCTGCCCGACGCGGTGAGCTTCAAGGATCTCGACGGGCGCTTCGTGAAGATCAACCAGGCCAAGGCGCGATTGATCGGCGTCACCAACCCGGAAACCGCGGTCGGCCAGCGCCTGTCGTCCTACTGGCCGCAGGACCGCGCGCAACGCGTCGAGCAGATCGAGAACGAAGTGGCGAGCACCGGTCGCCCGGTGGTCGACGACATCGAGCATCTGCGCGGCACTGAGGGCGAGGAGCGCTGGGTGTCGCGCACCGTGGTGCCGGTGCGCAATGGCCGCAACAAGGTCATCAGCGTCATCGCCATGACCCGCGACGTGACCGAGCGCGAAGCGGCGCGCAAGGCGCTGAGCGACAGCGAACGGCAGCACCGCCTGCTCTACAACCGCGCGCCGGTCATGATGTACTCGACCGACGCCGAGCACCGGCTGACGACGGTGAGCGACCAGTGGTGCGCCACTCTGGGCCATACGCGCGAGCACGCGATCGGCCGTCAGGCGACCGAGTTCATGTCGGAAGCCACGCGGCACGCCTGGAAGAGCGAGATCCTGCCGCAACTGATCCAGACCGGGCAGGTGCGCGACGTCGAGATCAAGCTGGTGGCCAATGGCGGAAAGCCGATCGACGCGCTGCTCTCGCTGGTCGCCGAAAAGGACGGCAGCGGCGCGATCATCCGCATCCTCGCCGTCGTCATCGATGTGCGCGAGCAGAAGGCGCTGGAGCGCCAGCTGCGCCAGGCGCAGAAGATGGAGGCCGTCGGCCAGCTCACCGGCGGCATCGCGCACGATTTCAACAATCTGCTGATGGTCATCCTCGGCAATGTCGAGCTGATCGAGGACGAGGTCGGCGACAACGAGGCGCTGAATGAAGCGCTCGCCGTGGTGCAGCGCGCCGCGTTGCGCGGTTCGGAGCTGACGCACCGATTGCTGGCCTTCTCGCGCCAGCAGATGCTCGAGCCCACCGATCTCGATATGAACGCGGCGGTCTCGGGCCTCGCCGGCATGCTCTCGCGCACGCTCGGTGAGCACATCGAGATGCGCACCAACCTGAAGCCCGATCTGTGGGTCACGCGCGTCGATCCGGCACAGTTCGAATCGGCGATCATCAATTTGTGCGTCAACGCGCGCGACGCCATGCCCAGCGGCGGCTCGCTCACGCTCGAGACGGACAACGTCACGATCGGCGTGGAGGCGGTCAAAGCCGGCGTGCAGCCTGGCGACTACGTGATGGTGTGTGTCAGGGACACCGGCACCGGCATGCCGCCGGAGGTCCTCGATCGCGTGCTCGAGCCCTTCTTCACCACCAAGGAGCCAGGCAAGGGTACCGGGCTGGGCCTCAGCATGGTCTATGGTTTCGTCAAGCAGTCGGGCGGTCACCTCGACATCAGCAGCACCGTCGGCCAGGGCACGACGCTCAAGCTGATGTTCCCGCGCACGCGCGCCCAGGCGTCGCCCCTGGCGGTCAACGCCACCGCGGCGATGCCCAAGGGTAGCGAAACGATCCTGATCGTCGAGGACCAGGCTGACGTGCGCAATATCGCCGTCGCCATGCTCAACAGCCTCGGCTACCGCACGCTGATCGCCGAGGCGGCCGCGGGCGCGCTGGAAATCCTGACCAGCGATGCCGCCGTCGACTTGCTGTTCACCGACGTGGTGATGCCCGGCATGAGCGGCATCGAGCTGGCGCAGCGCGGCCGCGCGATGCGACCGGGCCTCAAGGTGCTGTTCTGCTCCGGCTATCGCGAGGGCGCGATGCGCGAGAGTGGCGAGTCAGCCGAAGGCGATGCCTGGATCGCCAAGCCGTTCCGCCGCCGGCGACTGGCTGAACGCGTGCGCGAGGTTCTCGACTCGAAGTAGCCGCCCTCAGGCCGCCACGGACTCGGTGGCCGCCAGCGCCGCCTCGATGGCGACCGCAATCTGATCCATGAAGAAGCCGATGCCCTCGATGAGCGAGCCACCGCTCACCATCGGATAGGCGGTCCAGGCACCGGTGAGCACCGCGCCGGTCGGCGCCGTGAGGCCGTTGGCACCCTGCTGATAACCCACGGGCGCGAACGCGTAGACGATCCGGAAGGTCCGATCTTCGCCGGCGCGCTTCACGGTCACTTCTTGGGGCATGAAGTTTGTGTGCATGTGCGGAATGTACAGGAGCGACGGCCGGCCGTTGAGTGGATGAATCCGAATTGGATCGAATGGCGGGCGACCTGCCCTATACTGCGGCCAAACACGATGAGGTCGATGATGATCGTTGAGCAGATCTGGACGGCGAACGCCTATCGCAATTTCAACTACCTGATCGCCTGCAAGGAGACGGGCGAGGCGCTGGCGATCGATCCACTGGATCATCAGAAGTGCCTGGCGAAGGCGAAGGAGAAGGGCTGGACCATCACCCAGATCCTCAACACGCACGAGCACGGCGACCACACCGGCGGCAACCAGCAGGTCGTCGCCGCCACCGGCGCCAAGGTGCTGGCGCACAAGAACGCCAAGAGCCGCATTCCCGGCATGGATCGCGGCCTGGGCGCCGGCGATGTCATCAAGGTCGGCCGCACGGTCGAGCTTCAATGCATGGACACGCCCGGCCACACGATGTGCCACATCTGCCTGCGCAGCCACGGCGATACGCCGGCGCTGTTCTGCGGCGACACGCTGTTCAACGCCGGCGCCGGCAACTGCCACAACGGCGGCCATCCCGCCGAGCTCTACAGCACTTTCGCCGACCAGCTCGACAAGCTGCCCGAGAACACGCTGATCTATCCCGGCCACGACTACATCGCCAACAACCTCGGCTTCACGCTCGATCGCGAGCCCGACAACGCCAAGGCCAAGGAAATGCTGCCGGCGATGAAGCAGCAGGATCCGAACAATCCGCTGGTCACGACGCTGAAACTGGAGCGCGAGATCAACACCTTCTTTCGACTCAGCAACCCGACGGTAATCGCGCGCCTGCGCGAGGCGTTCTCCGACCTGCCCGATAACCCCGACCGCAAGACGGTGTTCCTGAAGCTGCGCGAACTGCGGAACAAATGGTGAGACAAAGGTAAGTCTGGCTGCCCCAGAATTCTCCAGCTTTTCACGCGCATTCGCGCATGGCGGGCATAGGCTCCCGGTCGGGATAACCGGGAGAGGAACAGCCATGACGCAGCAACAGACTCGACGCGGCGTGATGGTGGCCATCGGTGCCACCGCGCTCGCAGCACCCGTCGTCGCGCGGGCGCAGACACCGCCGGCCGCCGCGCCCGCCGCAGCGCCACCTACCACGATCACCAACCCGCCGCGCGACTTCGGGCCCGGCGGTGCGCCGACGACGTATTTCAGCGACCCCGACGTGCTCGCCGTCGATCCGGCGTTCGACGGCATCACGCAACCCAACGCTTCGATCATGCGCCTGTGGACCGGCGCGTTGTGGTCCGAAGGACCGGCGTGGAACGCGCAGGGCCGCTATCTCCTGTGGAGCGACATCCCCAACAATCGCCAGATGCGTTGGCTCGAGGACGATGGCCATGTCAGCGTCTTCCGCCTGCCGTCGAACAACAGCAACGGCAACACTTTCGATTTCCAGGGTCGGCAATTATCCTGCGAACACCTCACGCGCCGCGTCGTGCGCTACGAGCTCGACGGTTCAGTCACCGTGCTGGCCGACAACTATCAGGGCAAGAAGCTGAACTCGCCCAACGACGTCGTTCAGCATCAGGATGGCAGCTACTGGTTCACCGATCCGCCGTACGGCGGGCAGCTCTACGAAGGCGCGCCCGACACCGCGGGCGGGCCGAGCAACCCACAGGGCCGGCTGAAGTCGACGCTCGGCCAGGCGCAGGGCATGGGCATGATGAAACGCGAGTTGCCGACCCAGTGCTATCGCATCGATCCCAGCGGTCGCGTCGATCTCGTGCTCACCGAGCAGCAGGTGCCCGATCCCAACGGCCTGTGCTTCTCGCCCGACTTCAAGAAGCTCTATGTCTGCAGCACCGGCAAAGGGCCCGGCGACACCGGGCCGGGCGGCAAGGGCGACATCCACGTCTTCGATGTCGGTGCCGACAACAAGCTGAGCAATGGCAAGCTGTTCAGCAACTGCATCGTCGACGGCATCAATTGCGGGCCCGACGGCCTGCGCTGCGACGTCGAGGGCAATCTGTGGGCCTCGAGTAATGCCGGACGCCATGTCGGCTACAACGGCGTCACGGTGTGGTCGCCCCAGGGCAAGCTGCTGGGCCGCATCCGCCTGCCCGAGGTCTGCGGCAACATCTGCTTCGGCGGACCCAAGCGAAACCGGCTGTTCATGGCGGCGAGCCAGTCGCTCTATGCCCTCTATGTCGGCACGCAGGGCGCCGCGCCAGGCTGACAGTCGCTTGACTCTACCCGCCGGCGCATTGAGGCTCGCGCCAGCACGGCCAGCTCAATGCGCCGGCGGGTAGGGAGAGAGCGCTCATGACACGCGAGATCACCAGGCGCGACACGCTGATCGGCCTGACGGCCGGAATGGGCCTGGTTGCGGTATCCGGCACGAGCCTGGCGCAGGGCACGCGCTACAAGGAAGCGCCGTCGCTGGCCGAGCGCGTGAAGGCCGGCAGCCTGCCGCCGATCGAGCAGCGCCTGCCGAAAAACCCGCTGGTCGTGCCGACGGTCGAGAAGGTCGGCGACTATGGCGGCACCTGGCGGCGCGCCTTCCTGGGCCCGGCCGACTCCAACAATTACGTGCGCGTGGTCTACGACGCGCTGTTCCGCTTCTCGCCCGACGGCGCCAAGATCGAGCCCAAGATCGCCGAGAGAGCCGATCCTTCGGCCGACTTCAAGGTGTGGACGATCAAGCTGCGCGAGGGCTCGCGCTGGTCCGACGGGGCGCCGTTCACCTCGGACGACATCCTGTTCTGGTACAACGACGTGTTGCTCAACAAGGAACTGACGCCGACCCTGCCGGGCTGGATCCGCAACGGCGACGGCTCGGCCGCCAAGGTCGAGAAGGTCGACGCCGTCACGATCCGCTTCACCTACGACAAGCCGGCGACGTTGTTCCTCACGGCGGTCGCCAACCAGGATGGCGCCGATCGTACCTTCGCGATGTTCATGCCGGCGCACTACCTCAAGAAATTCCACATCGCGCACGCGCCCAAGGCCGACCTCGACAAGGCGGTGCAGGCGGCGAGCTTCAAGACCTGGGTCGAGCTGTTCGCCAACAAGAACGCCCCGCCGGAGAACCCTGAAAGGCCGACCATGGCGGCCTGGGCGCCGACGTCGCGCGCCAGCGATCCGGTATTCACCCTGCGACGCAACCCCTACTACGTCGGCGTCGATTCCGCCGGCAACCAGCTGCCCTACATCGACGAGGTGCGCTTCACCTATTTCGCCGACGCACAGGCGCTCAACCTGGCCGCCATCGCCGGCCAGTTCGACATGCAGGAGCGTCACATCAACATGACGAACTACCCGGTGCTCAAGGAGCAGGAGCGCACCGGCAAGTATCGCATCATCACCTGGCCGACCTTCGGCGGCGCAGACGCGGTGATCGCCATCAACTCGACCTACCAGGCCGATCCCGTGATGGGCAAGGTGATGGCGACGCGCGACTTCCGTATCGCGCTCTCCGTCGCGATCAACCGCGACCAGATCAAGGAGAGCGTGTTCCTCGGTCTCGGCGAGCCGCGCCAGGGCGTGCCGGCGCCATGGCATCCCTACTTCCCGGGCGCCGAGTACGCCAAGAAGTACACCGAGTTCAATCGCGACCAGGCCAACAAGCTGCTCGACTCGATCGGACTCGACAAGAAGGGCGCCGATGGCATCCGCTTGCTGTCGAACGGCAAGCCGGCGACCATGGAGATCAGCGTCGTGCCCGCCTTCGGCGCCTGGCCCGACGTGGCGCAGCTGGTGGCCAAGGACTGGGAGGCCGTCGGCATCAAGACCATCGTGCAGATCCGCGAGCGCGCACTGCACTTCAAGATGGTCGAGAACAACGAGCTGCAGGCCGAGATCTGGAACGAGGACACCAGCGCGTTCCCCTACACCGGCAACGCCAAGGCCGACCCGCGCAACAACCCGATCCTCACGACCGGACCGTTGTGGCGCCGCTGGTACGCCAGCGGCGGCAAGGACGGCATGGAGCCGCCGCCGGAGGTCAAGCGCATCGTCGAGATCGTCGACACCGCGCGCACCGTGGGACCCGACGAGCAGGTCAAGCTCTCGCAGGAGCTCTACAAGATCTGGGCCGACAATCTCTACGAGATCGGCACGATCGGGCTCACGCCGATGGTGCAGGGCGTGGTGGTCGCCGGTGCGAAGTTCCGCAACGTGCCGACCACGTTGGGCAACGACTGGCCTCTGCGCAGCCCGGGCAACGCACGCACCGAGCAATTCTTCTTCGCCAAGGCGTAAACAGCGTAGGCAGACCTGATGGCGCTCTACATCGCACAGCGGCTGATGCTTCTGCCGCTGCTGATGCTGGTCTACTCCTTTGTGATCTTCGTCATCATCCAGGCGCCGCCGGGAGACTTCCTGACGTCGTACCTGGCCAATTTGGCCTCGTCCGGCTCCTCGATGTCTGCCGAGCAGGTCGCGGCCCTGCGGCACCAGTACGGCCTCGATCAGCCGATGATCGTGCAGTACGGGCTGTGGCTGCAGCATCTGGTGCAGGGCGATTTCGGCCTGTCGCTGGAGTACCAGCGGCCCAACGCCGACCTGATCGGCGAGCAGCTCGGGCTGACCATCGCGCTCGCGCTGTTCTCCTTCGTGCTGACCTGGGCGCTGGCGATCCCGGCCGGCATCTATTCCGCGACGCATCCCCGCTCGCTGGTCGATCACGCGCTGACGGTGATCAACTATGTCGGCGTGGCGACGCCCAACTTCATGCTGGCGCTGATCCTGATGTGGTGCGCCTTCGCCTATTTCGACATCAGCGTCACCGGCCTGTTCTCGCCCGAGTTCGTCGACGCGCCGTGGAGCGTGGCGCGTGTGCTCGACGTGTTGGGACACATGTGGCTGCCGGCGCTGGTGCTGGGCATCGCCGGTACCGCCCGTCTGAGCCGCATCATGCGCGCCAATTTGCTCGACGAGCTCAACAAGCCCTACGTCGTCACCGCGCGCGCCAAGGGCATGAAGGAATGGCGGCTGGTGCTGCGCTATCCGGCGCGGCTGGCCTTCAACCCGCTGGTCAGCACCATCGGCTGGTACCTGCCGGCGCTGTTCTCCGGCAGCCTGATCGTCGCCACCGTGATGAACCTGCCCAATATCGGCCCGCTGCTGCTGCGCGCGCTGGTCAATCAGGACATGTATCTCGCCGGCGGCATCCTGCTGATCTACTCGTTCCTCACCGTGCTGGGCACCTTGCTGTCCGACATCCTGCTGGCGCTGGTCGATCCGCGCATCCGCGTGGAGAAGTAGCGTGGCCGATATCGCCGGAACCCAGGCCGAAGACCGCATCGCTATCGCTTCCAACTGGAAGCTCGTGTGGTGGCGCTTCCGCCGCCATCACCTGGCGATGGTCAGCGCGGTGCTGCTGATCTTCCTCTACATGATCGTCCTGGTGCCCGGCTTCTTTGCGACCCAGGACGCGGAGCGCACCGACGCGCGCCAGGCCTTCATCCCGGTGCAGACCGTGCGCTTCTTCGACGACGGCAAGCTCGCGCCCTGGGTGCCGGGCATTGTCGGCAAGCGCAATCCCGTGACCTTGCGCATGGAGTGGACCGTCGATCCGCAGAAGAAGGTGCCGATCCGCTTCTTCGCCGCGGGCCAGCGCTACCGTGTGCTGGGCCTGTTCGACGCCGACCTGCACCTGATGGTGCCGGCTGATCCGCAGCAGCGCATCTTCCTGCTCGGCTCGGATCGGCTGGGTCGCGATCAGTGGTCGCGCATCATGTACGGCACACAGACGTCGATGACCGTTGGCCTTGTCGCGGTGGCATTGAGCGTGATCCTCGGCGTCGTGCTTGGCGGCATCTCCGGCTATGTCGGCGGCAAGACCGACCAGGTGATCCAGCGCCTGATCGAGCTGCTGCAATCCGTGCCGACGATCCCCATCTGGCTGGCGCTGTCGGCCGCCCTGCCGCGCGACTGGACG
>JAFAZJ010000081.1 GCA_019239835.1 Alphaproteobacteria bacterium
AGGCGTGTCTGGTCGGTACCGGGTTGAATGCCACCCAGTCCGGGTTGCCGCCGCCAGTGGGATGGCCCGCGACGTCGAACAGATCCTTGGCGGCGAAGCTCAAGCCGGAGAGCGAGCCGCCAGGCTTACCCGCGATATGCACGGAAGAGCCAGCGACGAACGCATTGACGGTATCGCGCACAAGATCCCCCTCTGCAGATGACCCTATTCCGCGGCCACCTTCGGCGTGCGCGGTGCGAAGCGCGGCAGGTCGTGCGCGGTCACCGCCGGCGCTTCACCGTCGTAGCGTTCGACTTCGACCAGGCAGGTCTGCGCGGTGCAGCCCTGCGAGAGCTTCGACGCGCCGACGTCGCGGGTGAGTGCGTTGGGGTTGCCGTGCTTCTCCAGCGGCCGGTTGGCGCCGCCGCCCGCCGGGTCGAACCAGGCACCGGTTGAGAGGCGGACGACGCCTTGACGAATGCGTGCGCTGACCTTCGCCGCGGCGAGGCAAGCGCCGCGCTCGTTGAACACGCGCACGATGTCGCCGTCGGCGATGCCGCGCTTCTTCGCATCGCCGACACTGATGGTGATCGGCTGGCGGCCCTTGATCTTGGTCCCCGCCGCGTGCGGGCTGTGGTCGAGCTGGCTGTGCAGCTTGTCGGTGGGCTGGTCCGACAGCATGTGCAGCGGGTAGCGGCCGGCGTGCTCGCTGCCCAGCCACTCGGCCGGCTCCATCCATACCGGATGGCCGGGGCAATCCTCGTAGCCGAACGAGGCGATGCGCTCGGAGAAGATCTCGATCCGACCCGAAGGCGTCTTCAGCGGGTGCTTGGCCGGATCTTCGCGGAACCTTGCCAGCATCACCGGCCGTTCGTTGGCATCGGCGACCGTCGCCAGTCCGGCCTGCCAGAAATCGTCGAAGGACGGCAACTCGAAGCCGATCTTTGCCGAGCGCTCGCGGCTCTCACCATAGAGCCGGCGCAGCCAGCCCATGGTGTCGAGACCTTCGGTGTAGCGTTCCTTCGCGCCCAGTCGCTCGGCGATGGCGCTGTAGATCGCGAAATCGTCGCGCGCCTCGCCTTCGGGCTGCTTCACGGCCTTCATGGCGATGATGTGCTTCTCGCGCGTCGCCGAGCCGATGTCGTCGCGCTCCAGCGACGTCGTCGCCGGCAGCACGATATCGGCCCGCTTGGCCGCCGCGGTCCAGAACTGCTCGTTGACGACGATGGTCTCGGGCTTGCGCCACGCCAGCTTCAGGCGGTTGAGATCCTGGTGGTGATGGAACGGATTGCCGCCGGCCCACAATACCAGCCGGATGTCGGGGTATTGGTGCGTGGCGCCGTTGTACTCGAACGACGCACCGGGATTCAGCAGCATGTCGGCGATGCGCGCGACGGGGATGAACGCTTTCACCGCGTTATCGCCCTGTGGCAAGGTCGCGCCGGGAATGCGCGCGTGCGGGCTGCCCATCAGGTTAGCGGCGCCGTAGCCGGTACCGAAGCCGCCGCCGGGCAGGCCGATCTGGCCCAGCATGCAAGCCAGCGCGATCAGCGCCCAGAAGGGCTGCTCACCATGATGCGAGCGCTGCAGCGACCAGGCGATGTTGAGCATCGAGCGGTTGGCCGCCAGCTCCCGTGCCAGCGTGGTGATGCGTTCCGCCGGCACGCTGGTGATCGCAGACGCCCATTCGGGCGTCTTGGCGATGCCATCGACGTCGCCGGTGAGATAGGGCGCGTAGCGTTCGAAGCCGACGCAGCAGCGCGCCAGGAATGCCGGGTCGTGCAGCTTCTCGGTGTAGACGACATAGGCCATCGCCAGCAGCATGGCCGTGTCGGTGTTGGGTCGGATCGCGATCCACTCATCCTCGCCGCCGGTGTCGAGATCGTCGGCGGTAGGCGTGACGTTGACGAAGCGCGTGCCTGACGCGCGCATGCGGCGCAGGCCGTCGCGGATGCGATGCTCGCTTGGGCCGCCGGCGCTCACCTGCGCGTTCTTATGCGGCACGCCGCCGAAGGTGACGAACAGCTTGGTGTTCTCGGCCATCACCTCCCAGCTGGTGTGGGCGGCGAACAGCTCGTCCATCGACATCACGATGTGCGGCAGCAGCACGCGCGCCGCACCGAGGCTGTACGAATCGACGTGGCGGACGTAGCCGCCGACCGCGTTCAGGAAGCGATGGATGTGGCTCTGCGCGTGGTGGAAGCGCCCGGCGCTCGACCAGCCATAGGAGCCGCCAAACACCGCGGTGTTGCCGTGTGCCTTGGTGACGCGAGCGATCTCGCGCGCGACGAGGTCGAAGGCCTCGTCCCAGCTCACCTCGACGAAGGGCTCCTCGCCGCGCAGCTCGCTGCGGTGGCCAGGACCGCCTTCGAGCCAGCTCTTGCGTACCGCTGGACGGCGCACACGCAAACGCGCGACCTCCGGCGACAACATGTGCAAGCCGATTGGTGAGGGGTCCGGATCCTCGCGGAACGGCTTGAGCGTCTTGGCGCGGCCGTTCTCCATCTCGACTTCGTAGACGCCCCAATGGGTCGAGGTCAGGACCGTCACACGCTACTCCCGCACCAGATTCAGCAAGGCGCCGCCGTCGACCGGCAGGGTCACGCCTGTGACGAAATTGGCCTCGTCGGAGGCCAGGAACAATGCGGCATTGGCGACATCCCAACCGGTGCCCATCTTGGCGCGCAGCGGCACGCGCGAATCGCGCTCGGCGGCGACCTCGGCACGGCTGCGGTTGGTCTTGCGCGCCCGGGTGTCGACGGCCATCGGCGTGTCCATCAGGCCGGGCAGGATGCAGTTGGCGCGCACACCGAAGGGCGCGTTCTGGATCGCCAGCTGCTCGGTAAAAGCGATCATCGCCGCCTTCGAGGTCTTGTAGGCGACGTACGGGTAGTTCGAGCCCGAGGCCACCGAGGAGATCTGGATGATCACGCCGGATTTCTGCTCGCGCATGACCGGCAGCACGTGCTTGCAGGCCATCACCGCGCCACGCAGGTTGATGGCCGTGACGCGGTCGAAGGCTTCCTCGGTGATCTCGGTCGGCGGCGCGTCGCCGCCGGCGATCGAGACGCCGACGTTGTAGTGCAGGATGTCGATTCGGCCCCAGCGGCGGATCGTGTCCTTCACCATGGCCTGCAGCGAGGCCTCCTTCAGCACATCGGCCTCGAAGGCCGCGGCGTGGCCGCTCTGCTTCTCGATCAGGTCGACCGTCTCCTGCGCCGAGGCGAGGTCGCGATCGACGCACAGCACGCGCGCACCTTCCTGCGCGAAACGAATGGCCGTGGCGCGGCCGTTGCCGATGCCTTCGCCGGGGCTCTGGCCGGCCCCGACCACGATGGCGACCTTGTCTTTCAAACGCATCTGCCTCACTCCGGGATCGGGTACTGCTGCAGTACCTCTTTGTAATAGGGCTCGTTGTCGATCTTCATGGTGGCGAGCACGCGCACCACGGC
>JAFAZJ010000126.1 GCA_019239835.1 Alphaproteobacteria bacterium
GCCCATTCCGACAGCTTCCACGTCGTGCCCGGTCCGATGTGATAGAGGTCGAAGCCCGGGTTCACCTTGTCGATCAGCGCCAGCACGGCGCCCGCGACGTCGCGCGCGTAGACCCAGTCGCGCGGCGGGTCACGGGGCAGGATCACCGGCTGCTTGGCATGCGCCAGCTGCGCCACCTGGAAGGGCGGGCTGAGTGTGTCACGCGCGCCGGTGGGATGCTCCCATGGCCCGAACACCGCCGACAGGCGCACCATGCGCAGGTCCATCGACCACAGCGCACCCAACCGCCGCGCGACGCCTTCGCCGGCAAATTTGGTGATGGAGTAGAGGCTTGATGGCGCGGGCGCCGGATCATCCTCTGCGAGCGGCGCATCGCGGAACGCCGCATCGCCGAATGCCGAGGCCGAGCTCAGCAGGATGAAGCGCTTCACACCCGCCGCACGCGCGGCTGCCATCGCTCTCGGCAGGCCGCCGAGGTTGACGTCGAGCACGCGCTGCGGCTCTGCCGCGTCACGCGCGGCATCGGCGGTGATCGCCGCGCCGTAGATAACGGTGTCGGGCTTGCCTGCGAAGGCGCGGGTCATGTCCTCGTCGCGCCGCACGTCGCCTGTGATTGCCGACGGCTTGCCGGGCAAGGTGGCGTACGGCTCGCGCGCGTCGAAGAGGGTGACTCTGTCGCCGCGCGCCAGCAGCGCCTCGGCGATGGCCATGCCGACGAAGCCGGCGCCACCGATGATCAGGACATGCATGCCGCATGGCTACCAGAACACCGGGACCAGCGACAACACCAATAGGCTCGCCATTGACCAGTTGAAAATCGTGCGGGCACGGCGGCTGCCCAGGTAACGACCGATCGCCACACCGAAGGCGGCCCAGACGGCGCAGGAGGCCAGGCAGGCGACCGACAGCACGCCCGTGATCACCGATGTCTGCCACAGCATGTCGCCGCTAACCGAAGTGAAAGCGGCCAGTGCGCCGATGACGCTGACCCAGGCCTTGGGATTGACCCAGGTGAACAGCGTCGCTTCGACGAAATTGATCGGCCGTGCACGCTCGGAGGCGCTGGACGCGGATGCATGGGCGATGCGCCAGGCGAGGTAGAGCAGGTAGGCCGCGCCGGCGTATTTCAGCGCCACGTGCAGGCGCGGCTCGGCGTGGAACAGGCCGGCCAGCCCGAGGCCCGCCGCCATCGCCATGGCGCCGAAGCCGAAGCTGATGCCCAGCATATGCGGGATGGCGCGGCGGAAGCCGAAATTGGCGCCCGACGCGGTGATCATCACGACGTTGGGGCCGGGCGTGAAGCACATCGCCAGCGCGAAAAGGACCAGCGGCCCGAGCATGTTCTGCATCGCGCCATGATCGATGCGGGCGATTTCGCTGCAACTACATGGCAGGTACTTACGCGTCGCGCGCGAAGCCGAGCCTACTGTATAACCAGTGCGGGGATCACCAGAGACATGCCGCACCACACGCCCCTGATCGCGACCATCGTCGCCGGTATCGGCATCGCCTTCGTGCTGGGGGCGTTGGCCAACCGGCTGCGTCTGTCGCCGCTCGTGGGCTACCTGCTGGCCGGCATCGTGGTGGGGCCGTTCACGCCGGGCTATGTCGCCGACCAGCACCTGGCGGCCGAGCTGGCCGAGATCGGCGTCATCCTGCTGATGTTCGGCGTCGGCCTGCATTTCTCGCTCAAGGATTTGCTGGCGGTCAAACGCGTGGCCATGCCCGGCGCGCTGGGCCAGATCGTCTGCGCGACCCTGCTGGGCCTGCTGCTGAGCCTGGCGATGGGCTGGGGCGTGGTCGCCGGCCTGGTCTTCGGCCTGGCGCTGTCGGTGGCCAGCACCGTGGTGCTGCTGCGCGCCTTCGAGGAGCGCCGCATGATGCAGACCGAGCGTGGTCGCATCGCCGTCGGCTGGTTGATCGTCGAGGACCTGGTGATGGTGCTGGCGCTGGTGCTGCTGCCGGCGCTGGCGCATGCCTTCGGCAGCGCCGCGGCCGAAGCCAGCATCGGCGCACGCATCTGGACGATCGTCCTGGCGCTGATCTTCACCATCGGCAAGGTCGCGATCTTCATCGCGCTGATGCTTCTGGTCGGCCAGCGCTTCATCCCCTGGCTGCTGCACCGTGTGTCGCTCTCGGGCTCGCGCGAGCTGTTCCGGGTGGCGGTGCTGGCGATCGCGCTGGGCGTGGCCTTCGGCGCCGCCGTGCTATTCGACGTATCGTTCGCGCTGGGCGCCTTCTTCGCCGGCATGGTGCTGAGCGAGTCCGAGCTCAGCCACCAGGCGGCCAGCGAGACCTTGCCGATGCGCGACGCCTTCGCCGTGCTGTTCTTCGTCTCGGTCGGCATGCTGTTCGATCCGTCGATCCTGCTCAGCCAGCCGCTGGCGGTGCTGGCGACCTTGCTGATCATCATCGTGGGCAAGTCGGCGGTCGCCTTCGCCATCGTGCGTGCCTTCAGGCTGTCGCGCGGCACGGCGCTCACCATTTCCGCCAGCCTGGCGCAGATCGGCGAGTTCTCGTTCATCCTCGCCGGCGTCGGCATCACGCTCAACCTGATGCCCAAGGCGGCGCAGGACCTGATCCTGGCCGGCGCCATCCTGTCGATCCTGATCAATCCGCTGTTCTTCGTGATCCTCGATCGCCTCAGGGCGAAATCGCGGCCACAGCCGATCGTGCCGACGGCCGGCGACGACGACGATCCGCCGACGACGGCGCTGAAGGATCACACGGTGATCATCGGCTTCGGCCGCGTCGGCAGCGTGCTCGCCGAGGCGCTGCGCAAGGACGGTACCGAGATGCTGGCGATCGAGGAGCGGCGCGACTATGTCGAATCGGCACGCCTGTTCGGCATCGAGGTTGTCATGGGCGATGCGCAGATGCCCAAGGTGCTGGCCGCCGCCAATATCCCCGGTGCCAAGCACCTGTTCGTCGCGATTCCCAACGGCTTCGACGCCGGCCAGATCGTGGTGAAGGCCAAGGCGCTGAATCCCGACCTCGAGATCGTCGCGCGCGCCCATTCCGACGCCGAGATCGAGCATCTCCGGGAATGCGGCGCGCACGCCATCGTCATGGGCGAGCGCGAGATCGGACTCGCCATGTACGACCAGATGGCCAGCGGCCGCGCGCGGGCCCGCGCCCGCGCCGCCGCCGACATGAACCGCCCCTCGACGCCGCACTAGCCACGCCCGTCGTCCTGAGCGGGGCGCCGCAGGCGCGCAGTCGAAGGACCTTCTCTCGACGACATCGCCCAAGGTGTCGAAGCAAGGCCCTTCGACTACGCTTCGCTTCGCTCAGGGCGACGGCAATTGTAGGAGCAACCCATGGACCTGTCGAAGATCCCCATCGGCCGCAACCCGCCCTGGGACGTCAACGCGCTGATCGAGGTGCCGCAGGGCGGCGAGCCGGTGAAGTACGAACTCGACAAGGCGTCCGGCGCGATGTTCGTCGACCGCTTCCTGCACACCGCGATGTTCTATCCCGGCAATTACGGCTTCATCCCGCACACGCTCTCCGGTGACGGCGATCCGGTCGACGTCGTGGTCGTGGGCCAGACGCCTGTCGTGCCCGGTGCGGTGATCCGGTGCCGCCCGGTGGGCGTGCTACTGATGGAGGACAATGCCGGCAGCGACGAGAAGATCATCGCCGTGCCGGTCGACTCGCTGCATCCGTTCTATACCGGCGTGAAGAACTACGACGAGCTGCCGGCGATCCTCACCCAGCAGGTCGCGCACTTTTTCCAGCACTACAAAGACCTCGAGCCCGGCAAATGGGCCCGCACCTTGGGTTGGGGCGACGCCGAGAAGGCCGCACAGATGATCCTCGACGGCATCGAGCGGGCGAAGAAAGGCTGACCGTGTCTGCCACGATCCGTGTCCTGCAGCCCGACGACGTCGCGCTGATGCAGCAGCTGCTCGACGTCTTCGGCGAGGCCTTCGACGATCCGCAGAGCTACGGCGCCGCGCGTCCCAACGCCGACTACCTCGCGCGTCTATTGGGCCGCGACAGCTTCATCGCACTGGTGGCGCTGAAGGAGGGCGCCGTGGTCGGCGGCCTGGCCGCCTACGAGCTGCACAAATTCGA
>JAFAZJ010000263.1 GCA_019239835.1 Alphaproteobacteria bacterium
GCGGCCGGCGTTGATCATCGGCTCGACGGTGAAGAACATGCCCGGCCGCAGCACCGGGCCAGTGCCGGCGATGCCGTAGTGCAAAATGCTCGGCGCGTCGTGGAAAACGCGGCCCAGGCCATGGCCGGTGAAGTCGCGCACGACGGAGAAGCGGTTGGCTTCGGCCAGGCTCTGGATCGCGTGGCCGATGTCGCCCACGGTCGCGCCCGGCCTGACGGCGGCGATGCCGCGCATCATCGCCTCGTAGGTCAGGTCGCTGAGGCGACGCGCGAGCAGCTTGGGCGCGCCGACATAGAACATGCGGCTGGTATCGCCGTGCCAGCCGTCGAGGATCACGGTGATGTCGATATTCAGGACATCGCCGTCGACCAGCACCTTGTCGCCCGGGATGCCATGGCAGACGACGTGGTTGACCGAGGTGCAGATCGATTTCGGGAAGCCGCGATAGCCCAGCGGCGCGGGGACCGCGCCGTGGCCCACGATGAAGTCGTGGCAGATCTTGTCGAGCGCTTCCGTGGTGACACCGGGCCGGACCAGCGGCACCAGCATGTCGAGGACCTCGGCCGCGAGCCGCCCCGCCTTGCGCATGCCGGCAAAATCCTCTGGCGTGTGGATCTTGATCTGGCGTTCATCCTGTCGCCAGAAGTTCTCGATCTCCGCCTGGTCTGTCCGCGCCATCATCCGCTGGTTATCCGCCACGCGCGACGTGCAGGGCAAGAGGGCATGGAAAGGGCTGCCGCCAAGGTCCGGCTTGTCTAAGGTGGCGCAGTTTCTCTTTCGCCCAGAGCCGCCCGATGTCCGACGCCCCGCCGACACCCGAAAAGATCGTCACCGCCTGCATCCTGGTCATCGGCAACGAGATCCTCTCGGGCCGCACCAAGGACGCCAACATCTCCTTCCTGGCCACCGAACTGGGCAAGCTGGGCGTGCGGGTGATGGAATGCCGGGTGATCCCCGACATCGAGGCGCGCATCGTCGAGACCGTCAACGAGGTGCGTCGCAGGTTCGACTACGTCTTCACGACAGGCGGCATCGGCCCGACGCACGACGACATTACCGCCGACTGCATCGCCAAGGCGTTCGGCGTCGGCATTTCCGAGCATGCCGAGGCGATCGACCGCATGACGCGCTACTACGGTGACGCGGCGCTCTTCACCCCGGCGCGACGACGCATGGCGCGCGTACCGCACGGCGGGGTGCTGGTCGACAACCCGGTCTCGGTGGCGCCCGGCTTCCAGATGGAGAACGTGTTCACCTTCGCCGGCATCCCGCGCATCGTCGAGGGCATGTTCGACGCGATGAAGCATCGTCTCGTCGGCGGCAAGCCGGTGGTCAGCCGCACCGTGCGCACCAACCAGCCCGAGGGCCTGATCGCCGAGAAGCTGGGCGCGCTGCAGGAGCGCTACAGCGACATCGACATCGGCTCCTATCCCGGTTTCCGCAACGGCCGGCCCAGCGTGCAGCTGGTGCTGCGCGGCACCGACGATCAGCGTCTGGCCAGCGCCTCGGGCGAATTGCAGACCTTCCTGCGCGAGATGGGCGGCGAGGCCGAGGAGTTCGTTCAATGAGTCCTTCTCCCCGCGCAGGCGGGGAGAAGGTGCCGAGCGCAGCGAGGCGGATGAGGGGCTTGCGGCCTCTCCACGGCCGCCGCGCTGATTGTTCGGCCGCGAAGCCCCTCATCCGCCCTCCGGGCACCTTCTCCCCGCCTGCGCGGGGAGAAGGATAAATGGCGGTGTGGCGTCGCTGGCTCGAGGGCGTGGCGTTCGTGGTCCTGCCGGCGATCGCCATCGCCGTGCTGGCGTGGATCGTGTCGCGGCAGGTGCCCTATGGCGCGGAGCTGCATGGCTTCGAGGCGGCGCTGCTCGACCACGCGCGACGCTGGCACGAGGGTGCGCCGGTCTATGGCCCGCCCGATGTCCTGTTCACGCCCTTGCTCTACGCGCCGGGCTTCTGGTGGGCGACGGCGGCGGTCGGCAGTGTCGTCGGCCTCGACCTTACGGCCGCGCGCATCGTCTCGGCGCTGGCGCTGGTTGGCGCGCTGGCCTGCCTGTTCGACCTCGCGCGCCGCCTCACCGGCGACTGGCGGTATGGCGTGCTGGCCACCGGTTTCTACACCGCGACCTTCGCCGTCGCGCAGGGTCGCGCCACGATCGGTCTCGTCGACGGTCCGGCGACCGCCCTGGCGCTGGGCGCCACGGTCGCCCTGTCGCGCATGCAAAGCTGGCGCGGTGCGACGGTCGCCGGACTCCTGCTGGTCGCGACCGCGTTCACCAAGCAGAACATGCTGGTGCTCGTCGTCGCGGCGGGCGTCTGGACGGCGCTGTATCGCCGCCATCTGCTCTGGCCGCTGATCGGCGTGACCGGCATCGTCGGCGTCGGGCTGGCGACGTGGTTGATCCTGTCGACCGATGGCTGGTTCGCCGTCTATGTCATCCGCATTCCGCTCGCCGTGCCGTGGCGCTGGGGAGCGGTTGGCGGTTTTCCGCTCACCGATCTGCGGCCGGTATGGCCGGCCTTGCTCGTGGTCGCGGCAGCCGTGCTGTGGCCGCGACGCGAAAGCGAGCGCGTGACGGCGCAGGAGTCCCTGGCGGTCCTGATCGTGACGGCGCTGCTGGTGTCGTCATGGCTTGGCCGGCTGCATCAGGGTGGCCACGTCAACGCGCTGATCGCAGCGATGGCCGGTGTCGCGCTTGCCCTGTCGGTCGCGGCCCATCGCCTGGCGCCGAAGCTCGCCGCTGCGTCGCGCACGCGGCTGGGCTACGTCCACGTGCCACTGATCGTGATCGTGCAGTTCGCCTTGCTCGCCTACGACCCGCGCGCGTACGTGCCACCGACGACGGGCGACGCCGATGTCGCGGCGATCCGCAGCGATCTGCGCGCCCTGCCGCGGCCGCTGTTCCTGCCGGGCGATGGTTACTGGCTCGACGCGGTGACCGGCGCGGAGTCCTTCGCCACAAACGACCTCGGCTATCTCAAGAGCGAGCCGTGGTACACCGAGATCCTGCAGGCCAGCGACCGGGCCGTGCTCGAGGGTCGCTATGCCGCTGTGGTGTTGCCCAGCTTCCTGGTCGACGCCTATCGCGACGAGCTTGCGCCGCACTATCGCTTCGATCGCTGGGTCGGCCCGACGGACCGGCCGGTCGGCATCCGCCACACCGATCTCGTTGGATGGCGCACCTATCCCTACGCGGTCTTTCTGCGCACTCCGTAGCTCGGCGAAGAATCTGCTCGCGATATGCGAGGCGAACGCCAAGCGTGACGCGCTCCCGCATTATGTCGTACACGAAAGGACCTGCAGCGCGCGGCGCGCCATATGCCTTGACTTCGCCGCAGTTGGACGACCCTTTGCGCCGCACGTGCTTCGCCGTGCGACGCGACAGACACAGATAATGAAGGGGGCCGCATGGCAGCCGATCGCCCATTGGGCATCCTGATGCTCGACACGCGTTTCCCGCGCATCGTCGGCGATATCGGCAATGCTGAGACCTTTCCGTTCCCGGTGATCTACCAGAAGCTCGAGGGTCTTGGTCCGAGTGACGCCGTGGCCGCGGCGCCCGATCGTCCGCGTATCCGCTCGGTGCTGGCGGCCAATGCCAAGGCGCTGGCCGAGAAGGGCGCCATCGGCATCTCGACCAGCTGTGGCTTCCTGGCGCTGTTCCAGCAGGCGCTGGCGATGGTCTCGCCGGTGCCGGTGGCGACCTCGGCGCTGATGCTGGTGCCGATGATGGCGCGCACCCTGCCGGGTGGCCGCCGTGTCGGCGTGATCACCGCCAGCCGCGAGAACCTCACCGCGGCGCACCTCGCGGCCGTCGATGCTTCGCGCGATACGCCGGTCGAGGGCATGCCACCCAACGGCTCGTTCGCCCGCACTTTCCTCGCCAACGGCACCGAGCTCGAGCGCGAGGAGGTCGAGCGCGAGACCCTGCTGGCCGGCCGGCGCCTGGTGGCGCGCCATCCCGATGTCGGCGCCGTGGTGCTGGAATGCACCAATCTGCCGCCCTACGCCGCCTCGCTCAGGCGCGATCTGGGCCTGCCGGTCTACGACGTGACCGACCTGCTGCGCCTGTTCCATGCCGGCCTGAAGCGCGACTGACCCCGCGTCATCGCGCCGTCATTCGGGTGCCTTCAAAGTTTATCCACAGGGTGCTAGACTCCATCGCTTTCCCGGCCGGAGCCGGTACGGAAAGCCCAGTATGTCGTTGTCCGACAATCCCCCGAAGGCGCCTCGCCGCCATATCCGCCTGACCTCGCACCCCTCGGCCGGCGCGGCCCAGCCTGTGCCGCTGAAATGGGGTGCGCCGAGCGCCGCCGAGCGCGGTCCCGTGATCGCCACCTTGACCCATCCAGGCCGCCGCAACGCCATCGGCGTGCACTCGGGCGCCTACGGCATCTACCGCGCGCTGGCGATCGCCGCGCACACGCTCGATCCCAACCACCGCGCCGATCTCACCAACACCGCACCGGCGGTGGCAATCGGCCCGTTCCCGCAATGG
>JAFAZJ010000003.1 GCA_019239835.1 Alphaproteobacteria bacterium
GACAGCCGATGACGGCGTCGACACGACGAGACTCGGCCAGGTGAATCGCGGCCTGGGCATAGGCGACAGTGGCCTTGCCGGCGCGTGGATCGAGCTGACCGGGTGCGTAGCCGGCGGGATCGAGACCTGGTGCATCAACGAACTCGGGCGCGGGCACACCAAGCCGTGCCGCGGTATCGCGGATCACGAAGCCGTCGCCGACCAACACGGTATCGGAAATGCGTTGCGCGGCCTTGATCGCGATCTCCGGGCCGATGCCGTTGGGATCGCCCAGCGCGATGCCGATGCGCATCAGAACGGGATCGCCACCAGGGTGTCGAAACGGCGGCCGTCGCAAATCACGACGCGCTCGGCGAAGCGTAAGGCGCCCGACATGTCCGGCTTGACCTTGTCGCGATAGACACCGGTCGCGAAGAGGTCGGTCGTGCCGTCGCGCATCACGCGTACGAGCAGGAACGGTGTCTCGACATCGGCGGTGCCGGCCGCTTCGCCCAGCACCACCGGCAGGCCGACGACGTGGCGGTAGCGCTGGCCTTCGTAGATGTTGACCTTGCGCAGCGAGGAGACGCGGTCCTCGAGCATGCCGCGCGTGTCGGCGTAGATCAGGCCGGACTCGTGGCCCTTGGCGACGTTCTCGGCCGTGGTCAGCTTGTAGAGGCAGGGGTCGAGGAACAGCCGGGGCCATTCCTCGAGCTGGTCGGTGTCGATGACGCGCGCGTAGGTCGCGTTCAGCTCGACGAGGCGCGCGAGATCCATCGGCTCAATAGCCCATGTGCCGGCGATAGGCTTTCCAGAAGCCGCGCACCGAGGCTTCGGTGGCGCGTGTCGCCTGGCTTTCGGCGGTAGCACCGCCCATCTCGATCACCGAGACGTGGTCATCCGCCGCCGCCGTACCGCGCTGCACGAAGCCGCCGACGCAGCCATCCTCCATCGAGATGTAGCCGGCCGGGCCGACGAGGTTCTGCTGCTTCAGGCGCCGGCGGTTCATTTCAGGCGAATCGTCGGTAAAGCCGAAGTAGGTCCACACCAGGTCCATCTTGTCGTTGCCGCGCGGCACGATTTGGCGCACGGCCAGGCAATTGTGGATCTGCTGCAGGATGAAGCCGGGGAAGACCGAGAGGATCTGCAGCTGGATCTGGTCGCCGAACTCCTCGACCCAATCGAGCACGCTGGGATCGGCCAGCGCGAAACGGCCATCCTGATCGGTGCGAATCTCCTGCGCCTTGTAGGCGCCGACATTGGCGCCTTCCGAGACGCCGACGGTGTAGCTCGAATGGTTGCCGCCGTCGTCGCTGACCAGCACGCCGCCGCCCTGCGTCAGGCGCGAGATGCGGAACGTGGTCAGGAAGGTGTGCAGCAGGCTGGCGTGATAGGTGTCCTTGACGTTCTCGACATAGAGCTTCCAGTTGTTGGGCAGCGGCTGCACGAAGCGGCCCATGATGCGGATCGGCCGGTTCAGCACGCGCTTCAGCCGGCCCAGCACCTCGGCGCCGATGAACGCCTCGATCGTTGGCGTGTCATCCGACAGCGTGGCGAACACCAGTCCGCACAGCGTCGTGGTGCGCAGCTTGCGCGGGCCGAACTTGGCGCGGTCGAACCCTTGCGGCATGCCGCCCAGGCCGTTGATGCCCTTCTCGAAGGCGATGCCCTTGAGGTTGCCGCACAGATCGTAGCCCCAGGCGTGATAGACGCACTTGAAGTTGCCCTTGACGTTGCCGCCGTCGTCGAAGGCAATCAGCGCGCCGCGATGGGCACAGCGATTCTCGAAGCAGTTGATCGCGCCGTCGGCGTCGCGCACGACGATGACCGGCATGGCGCCGACCTGGTTGGTGCGGTAGTCACCCTTGTTGGGAATGTCGGCCTCGAGGCAGACGAAATTCCACGTCGCGCCCTCGAAGATGCGCCGCATCTCGCGCTGGTAGTTGGCCTCGTCGCGGTAGACCCAGTAGGGCACGCGCGCCAGCGAGTCCTCAGGCCACGGCCCGTGCGGCGTCTGCCCTGGCAGATCCTCATGGCCGATTACGTCGTGCCGGATGTCCATGGCGAACCTCCCTCGGTTCTGGCCGGGGAGGGTGAACTATCCCGGCGCGGGGCGCCAGTGGCTACCGGTCCCTCAGCTTCGGATCGATCGCGTCGCGCAGCGCGTCGCCGAACAGGGAAATGCCCAGCACAGCCATGACGATAGCGAGGCCGGGGAACACCGCAATCCACGGCGCAGTGGTGGCGTATTCCTCGGCGCCGCCCTGCAGCATCAGGCCCCAGGCCGGCACTGGCTCCTGCACGCCGAGGCCGAGGTAGGACAGCGAGGCCTCGGCGAGGATCGCCTGGCCGACGAAGGCCGAGAGCAGGATCAGGAACGGTGCGACGACGTTGGGTACCATGTGGCGCAGCACGATGCGCGCGTGGCTGAAGCCCAGCGCGCGCGCGGCGTCGACATAGGGGATCTCGCGCACGGCCAGCGCGCTGGCGCGTACGACGCGGGCGCAGCGGGGTATCAGCGGAATCGTGATGGCGACGATGACGTTGAACACGCCGGTGCCGAACACCGCGACCACCGCCAGCGCCAGGATGATCAGCGGGAAGGCCATCAGCACGTCGAGCACGCGCTGGAAGACGAGGTCGAACCAGCCGCCGAAATAGGCGCTGGCGACGCCCAGCACGAGGCCGATCAGGCCGCCGACGATCGCTGCACTGAAGCCCACCAGCATCGCCGTGCGCGCGCCGTAGACCAGGCGGGAGAAGATGTCGCGGCCGAGCTGGTCGGTGCCCAACCAATGCAGCACGCCGGGCGCCTGCATCATCGCGGTGAAGTCGTTCTCCTCGGGATCGAAGGGCGCGATCCACGGCGACAGCGCGCCCGCCAGGAACATGATGATGACGATCACCAGGCCGACGGTGCCCAGCGGCTGGCGGCGGATGAAGTCGCGCACCTTGCGCCACGGCGAGCGGTGCAGGTCGGCGGTCTCGTCCTTGGGCGGCGCGAGCGTGGCGCGGTCGGGGGTGGTTACGGTCATGCGCCCGACCTCACGAGTAGCGGATGCGCGGGTCGAGCCACGCGTAGAGCACGTCGACCACGAGGTTGGTGATGACGAAGATGGCGACCACCAGCATCACCAAAGCCTGGGTCAGCACGTTGTCCTGGTTCTGCACCGCCTGCACGAAGAGGCGGCCGATGCCGTTGAGGTTGAAGACCTGCTCGGTGACCACCAGGCCGCCGATCAGGAAGGCGAACTCGATGCCGATCAGGGTGACCACCGGCAACAGCGCGTTCTTCAGCGCGTGACGGTTGATGATGATCTTCTCGATCAGGCCTTTGGCGCGCGCCGTCCTGATGTAGTCCTCACGCAGCACCTCGAGCATCGCCGAGCGGGTCAGCCGCATGGTGACGGCGGAGTATCGGTAGCCGACGGTGATCGCCGGCAGCGCCACGATCGAGAGGTTGCGCAGCGGATCGGACCAGAACGAGACGTAGTCGATCGGCGGCATCCACGCCTTGCCCGTCGTGTAGTAGGTAACGTCGAGCACCAGCACCAGCGACATGATGCCGAGCCAGAACGACGGCGTGGCGATGCCGGCGATCGCCAGCACGCGCACGATGTGGTCGAGCCAGGTGTTCTCCTTCAGCGCCGAGATCGTGCCCAGCGGGATGGCGAGCAGGATGGCGATCAGCGTGGCCATGACGGCGATCTGCAGCGACACCGGCAGGCGCTTGCCGATCTCGACGACGACCGGATTGCCCGACCACATCGAGGTGCCGAAATCGAAGGTGAAGTAGTTCCACAGGAAGCGCCCGAACTGCAGCGGCAGCGGATCGTGCAGCCCGAGCTTCATGCGGCAGGCCTCGACCGCGGCCTCGTTGACGTGCGCGCCGCCGGAGCCCATGCGGATCACGCAGACGTCGCCCGGGATCAGGCGCATCAGGATGAAGACCAGGGCCGCGGCGCCGACCAGCGTGGGAATCGCCAGAAGGAGCCGCGTGACGACGTAGCGGTACATGCGGTGCTCCGATCTCACCATGCACCCGTCGCCCTGAGCGGAGCGGAGCGAAGTCGAAGGGCCTTGTCTCAACGGACACATGGGTCTTGTCGAGAGAAGGTCCTTCGACTGCGCGCCTTCGGCGCTTCGCTCAGGACGACGGCGTACGCTTCCTACTTGTCCAACCAGATGTTGGCGAGGTCCTGGTTGAGGTAGTGGCTGGGGCTGATCTTCCAGCCCTTGACGTAGGACCGCGCCACGATGATGCGGTACCAGTAAGGCGTGACGATCCCGTGCGCCATTGTGTCGAGCGTGTGTATCTCGTACGCCCGCATGGCCGCGCGCTGCAGCTTGGGATCGGTCTCGTGCGTCATCTTCTCGTAGAGCTCGACCGACTTGGGATCGTCGTAGTCGCCGTAGCTCTCGGGATAGACCTTCTTCGGCAGGAACTTGCCGGTGTCGAGCACGGGGTTGACCACGCTCTGGCAGTTGGCGTCGACCACCACGTCGAAGGTGCCGCCGCGCATCGCCTGGAACCACGGGCCGGTCGGCACGACCTTCTGCTCGACGTTGACGCCGATCTTCTTCCACTCGCCGATCAGCCAGGTGCCGACGAATTTGTAGGGCTGGTCGACGTTGCGGTTGGTCAGCTCGAACTTGAGGTTCTCCTGCCCCGCTTCCTTGAGCAGCCGCCTTGCCTCGGCGCGCGCCTTCTCGATGTCGGGCCAGTAGCCGGCCATCTGCTCCAGCTCCGCCTTGGTCGCCGCCAGCGGCGAGCCCGGGAAGACGATACCGCCCACCGTGCGCACGTTGGCGATCTTCGACAGCGCCGGCGCGCCATGCCACTGGTCGACCGCGAGCTGCAGCGCGCGGCGCACGCGCACGTCGTCGAACGGCTTGCGCTTGTGGTTGAAGGTGACGATGTTGCCGCAGTTCCAGTCGCTGTCCTGCACGACGACGGCAGACCCGGCCTCCTTCACCAGCTGGTCACGCGCCGACGGCGGCAGGCCGCGGAATTCCATCGCCGCGCGATCGCCACGCACCGCCTCGACGCGCACCGACTGCTTGTCGGCGAAGATCGCCTCGAAGCCGTCGAGATAGGGCTGGCCCTTGTGATAGTAGTCGGGATTGCGCACGCCCTTGATCGACTGGCCGACGTCGTAGCTGGCGAACTTGAATGGGCCCGAGCCCATGATGTTCTTCTCGTACCAGTGCGGATCCTTGTCGAGGATCTCCTTCTTGTAGATGTAGGTGAAGGGATCGGCGAGCGCCGGCAGGAACGCCGTGGTGCCGTACTTCAGCCGGAAGACCACCGTCTCGTCGTCCGGCACCTCGATCTTCTCGACCATCTCATAGTAGCTCACGCGCGCGCTGGTCGTGCCGGCAGGCGGGAACACGATGCGGTTCCAGCTGTCGCCGACGTCCTTGGCGGTGAGCTTGCTGCCGTCGTGGAACTTCACGTCGGTGCGGATCTTGAAGGTGTAGGTCTTGCCGCCGTCGGTCGGCTTGGGCATCTCGACGCAGAGGTCGCAGACGAACTCCGTGGTCGAGGCCGGATTGTCCGGCGGGACGCGGATCAGCACGCTGTAGAAGGGTGCCGTCGCGTGCACGGTGGCGAAGGTCGTCTCGCGATGACCATCGAAGCTCGGCGGCGCGTCCGCCGGAATCATGTAGACCAGCGTGCCGCCGCGCTTGGGCGCCTGCGCGCTCGCCGGCGCAACAGCGAGCATCGCCATCATGGCAAGGCCGGCCGCCGCCCATAGTCCCGTCTTGGGTTTCATCACACCCTCCCAATCTGCTTTGCGTTTCCTCAGTCCGTCCCCATCCTGCTTTTACGCTACTCGAGCCTTGTTATTGCACTTCACTACAGGCCACCCAGTGACCCGGCCGCAGCTCACGCAACGCCGGGCGCGTACGCGAGCAGCCTTCGACCGCCTTCGGACAGCGTGGGTGAAACACACAGCCGGATGGCGGGTTGATCGGGCTGGGTACCTCGCCCTTGGGCGGGCTGAAGCGGCGCGACGCCTCGACCGTCGGGTCAGGAATCGGCACCGCGGCCAATAGCGCCTGGGTGTAGGGATGCAGCGGGTTGTCGAACAGCTCGTCGCACTCCGCCATCTCGACGATACGGCCGAGATACATCACCGCGACGCGGTGGCAGAGATGGCGCACGACCGAGAGGTCATGCGCGATGAACAGATAGGTGAGCTTGAAGCGCTCCCGCAGGTCCTCGAGCAGGTTCACGACCTGCGCCTGGATCGACACGTCGAGCGCCGAGACCGCCTCGTCGCAGACGATGAACTCGGGATCGAGCGCGAGCGCACGCGCGATGCCGACACGCTGGCGCTGGCCGCCGGACATCTCGTGCGGATAGCGGTCGGTGAACTTGGGATCCAGGCCACATACCGACAGCAGCTCGCGCACGCGGTCGCGGCGGCGCCTGGCGTCGGTTTCGACGCCATGCACCTTGATCGGCTCGGCGATGATGTCACCGACCTTCATGCGCGGATTCAGCGAGCTGTAGGGATCCTGGAAGATCACCTGCATGCGCCGGCGCAGCCCGATCAGGTCGCGGCGCGGCATGCTGGCGACGTCCTCGCCGTCGAACAGAATCTGGCCGGCCGTCGGCTTCTCCAGGCGCAGGATGCAACGGCCGGTCGTGGTCTTGCCGCAACCGCTCTCGCCGACAAGGCCCAGCGTCTCGCCGCGCGCGATCGTGAAGTCGACGCCGTCGACCGCCTTCACGTCGCCGACCTTGCGCGACAGCACGATGCCCTCGCTGATCGGGAAGTGCATCTGCAAGCCGCGCACTTCGACGAG
>JAFAZJ010000045.1 GCA_019239835.1 Alphaproteobacteria bacterium
TGCGGCGAGGCGAACGTGCTGCCCTCGTCGACCAATCCGACGATGCCCTACACGGTCAACACCGTGGACGAGCATCTCGACATGCTGATGGTCTGCCACCATCTCGATGCGCGCATCCCCGAGGATGTCGCCTTCGCCGACAGCCGCATCCGGCGCGAGACCATCGCGGCCGAGGACATCCTGCACGACATGGGCGCCTTCAGCATGATGTCGTCGGACAGCCAGGCGATGGGCCGTGTCGGCGAGGTGGTGATCCGGACGTGGCAGACCGCCGACAAGATGCGCAAGCAGCGCGGCCGCCTGAAGGACGAGACCGGCGACAACGACAACGCGCGCGCCAAGCGCTACGTCGCGAAGTACACGATCAACGTCGCCATCGCGCATGGCATCAGCAAGCATGTCGGCTCGGTCGAAGTCGGCAAGCTCGCCGATCTCGTGCTGTGGTCGCCTGCGTTCTTCGGCGTGAAGCCCGACTTCGTGATCAAGAGCGGCTCGATCGCCATGGCGCCGATGGGCGATCCCAACGCCTCGATCCCGACGCCGCAGCCGGTGCACTACCGGCCGATGTTCGCCGGCTTCGGCCGCAACCTGATCGCCAGCTCGGTGATCTTCACCAGCGCCGCCGGCATCGCCGCCGACGTGGGCAAGCAATGGGGCCTGACGCGACCGATGATCGCCGTCGAGAACACGCGTGGCGGCATCGGCAAACGCTCGATGATCCACAACGCCGCGACGCCCAAGATCGAGGTCGATCCCGAGACCTACGAGGTGCGTGCCGATGGCGAGCTGCTGACCTGCGAGCCAGCCACGGTGCTCGCCATGGCGCAGCGCTACTTCCTGTTCTGATGCTCAGGCGCCGCACGCTGCTGCAGGGCGCCGCGGCTGGCGGCGTCATGGCCGCTGGCGGCGCCGGCGCAGCGCGGGCGCAGCTAGTGCCGGCCGTCGCGCCAACTGCCGACGAGCGCGCAGTCCTGAACGGCATGCTTGAGGCGACCGTCCGCAAGCATGGGATACCGGGCGCGTCGGTGGCGATCGCCGCAAGCGGCAGGATCGTCTACCAGCACACGGCCGGCTATGCCGACCGCAGCAGTCGCGAGACGCTCACTTCGGACCATCTTTTCCGTATCGCCGACCTCAGTCATCCGATCACGGCCGCGGCGATCTTCACGCTGGTGGAGCAGGGCAAGCTGCGCCTTGACGAGACGGTGTTCGGGCCAGGTTCGCGACTGGGCAGCGATTTCGGGGCGCCGCCGTATGCGCCGTTTGTCGAGGAGATCTCGATCGAGCATCTCCTGACGCATACGGCCGGTGGCTGGCGCAGCGACCTGCGGACGACCAAATGGCCCAAGACCGCCAACGATCCGCTGTTTGCTCATGCTGAGATGAGTCGCGCCGAGCTCATCGCCTGGACGATCAAAAACGTTCCCCTGGTCAATCCTCCCGGCAGGGTCTGGTTATACTCGACCTTTGGCTATTGCCTGTTGGGACGGGTCATCGAGAAGGTGACAGGTCAAAGTTATGAGTCGTTCGTGCGGTCTCAAATCCTGGAGCGTTGCGGTCTGCCGGGCATCCGCATCGGTGGCAGCACGCGCGCCGAGCGCGCAGCGGGCGAGGTCGTCTACCACAGCGATGAAGGCTATGACCCTTATGACATCGACCTGCCGCGCATGGATTCGCACTGTGGCTGGATTGCCAGCCCGTCGGACGTCGTGCGCTTTCTCACCCATGTCGACGGGTTTCCCAACCCGCCGGATGTCCTGCAGCCCGACACGCTGCGTGTGATGAATACCGGCTCCAAGGTGAATCCGGCCTACGCCAAAGGATGGTTCGTCAACTTCGGTAACCGGCACCTGCACGGCGGGCTCTACGGTTCCACCGGCGGGATGAGCTACAGGACCACCGGGATAGGCTGGGTAACGATGGCCAATGGGCGACGCTACGCTGAGAAGAAGAGCTATGACGGCGACCTGCATTTGCTGCCGGTGGAGATGGTCAAGAAAGTGAAGGCATGGTCGCAATGGCGGTGACACGCCGGAGCTTGCTGGCGACCGGCGGCGCGATGGGCCTTGGTGGCCTATGTACCGCGCAGGCGCACGCGGTCGAGCCCACCGCCGGCGAACGCGCGGCGATGGACGGCGTCGCGCAAGCGGTGCTGGACAAGTTCAGCGTGCCGGGCCTGTCGATCGCGATCGCAGCGGGCGGCATGCTGGCCTACACGCAGGGCTTCGGCTTCGCCGACCGCGAGCGCGGCGAGAAGGCCGCGCCGCCGCATCTCTTTCGTATCGCCAGCGTCAGCAAGCCGATCACATCGACGGCGATCTTCACGCTGATCGAGCGCGGCAAATTGAAATTGACCGACAGGGTGTTCGGGCCGGGCGCCGTGCTCGGCACCGACTACGGCGCGCCGCCCTACAAGGCTGGCATCGATCAGATCACGGTCGATCATCTGCTGACGCATACCTCGGGCGGTTGGCCCAACGACATCACCGATCCGATGTTCAGCCTGGCCGGCAAGAACCATCGCGAGCTGATCACCTGGGTGCTGGCGAACCAGAAGGCCGATCATCCGCCAGGCGAGAAATATGCCTACTCGAATTTCGGCTTCTGCGTGCTGGGCCGCGTGATCGAGAAGGTGACGGGCGAGCGCTATCAGGGCTTCGTGCAGAGCCAGATCCTCGCGCACTGCGGCATCAGCGACATGCGCATCGCCGGCAACGCGCGCGAGCAGCGCGCGCCGGGCGAGGTCACGTACTACGGCGGCAGCAATTACGGCTTCGGCGGCGCCTACAGCATCGACGTCACGCGCATGGACTCGCATGGCGGCTGGATCGCCAGCGCCGCGAGCCTCGTACGCTTCCTGATCGCGTTGCCGAGCCTGCTGCGGCCGGAGACGCTGAGGCAGATGCTCACGCCGTCGCCCGTGCAGCCGACCTACGCGCGCGGCTGGCGGGTGAACGGCAAGGGCACGCACTGGCATACCGGCAGCCTGGCCGGCACCACGACCTTGATGGTGCGCACCTTGGGCGGGCTATGCTGGGCGGTGCTCGCCAATGGCCGCGAGCGTGGCGCCGGCAGCTACACCGAGGCGATCGACCGCATGATGTGGGACATGGTGCGCAAGGTGCCGGCGTGGCGGGCATGAGGATGATGTTGAGGCCGACGATGACGATCAATCGCCGCACGATTCTGGCCGGTGGCGCGGCCGCGATGCTGGGCACGGCCGACGCGTCCGCCCAGGCGACCGCCGCGGAGCCCAGCGAGGCCGAGCGCGCGGCGATCGACGGCGTCGTCGACAAGGTCATGCGCCAGTTCAGCATTCCCGGCCTGTCGATCGCCATCGCCGCGGCCGGCAAGGAGGTCTATGCCCAGGGCTACGGCGATGCCGACAAGAGCGTCAACGAGAAGGTGACGCCCAAGAGCCTGTTCCGCATCGCCAGCCTCAGCAAGCCGATCACCGCGACGGCGATCTTCACGCTGATCGAGCGCGGCAAGCTGCATCTGACCGAGCGCGTGTTCGGCCGCGGCGCGGTGCTCGACATCGACTACGGCGAGAGCTTTCCGCGCAACGTCAACCAGATCACGGTCGAGCATCTGCTGACGCATACCGCCGGCGGCTGGCCCAACGACAAGACCGATCCGATGTTCGGCCAGGCGGGCAAGAACCAGAAGCAGCTGATCACCTGGGTGCTGGCCAACCAGCCGCTGAAAACGGTGCCGGGCAGCACCTACGCCTACTCGAATTTCGGCTACTGCGTGCTGGGTCGCGTGATCGAGAAGATCTCCGGCGAGAGCTATCAGGGCTTCGTGCGCAACCAGGTGCTGAAGCGCTGCGGCATCAGCGAGATGACCATCGCCGGCAACAAGCTCGCCGATCGGACGCCGGGCGAGGTGATCTACTACGACGATGTCGAGAAGCCCTACGAGATCGATGTCGCGCGCATGGATTCGCATGGCGGCTGGATCGCCATGGCGAGCGATTTGGTGCGCTTCCTCACGCATGTCGATGGCTTCCCCACGGTGCCCGACATCCTGCGGCCCGACATGCTGCGCCTGATGACCACGCCCTCGACGGTCAAGCCCGACTACGCGATGGGATGGGCGGTGAACAAGGCCAACAATTGGTGGCACACCGGCAGCCTGCCGGGCAGCACGACCTTGATGGTGCGCACCGCGCGCGGTCTGTGCTGGGCGGCGTTGGCCAATGGCCGCGGCAAGGGCGCCGCCGACTTCTCGGAGGCACTCGATCGCATGATGTGGGACGTCGTGCGCAAGGTCCCGGCGTGGAAGGCGTAGGCATGCGTCGGGCCGCGAAGGTGCTGCCGTCCGGCGCCTGGCCGCAAGCCGAGCGCGCCGACCTCATCACGCTCGTCTACGACGATCGCTATCGCCGCCGCCTGCGCCTGCTGGGCGACGGCGGTACCGATTTCCTGCTCGACCTGCCGCAGCCTACCGTGCTGCGCGACGGCGACGGGCTGGCGCTCGACGACGGAGGCTATGTGATGGTGAAGGCCGCCGACGAAACATTGATCGAGGTGCGCGCCAAGGATCCGGCGCTGTTCGTGCGCCTGGCCTGGCATCTCGGCAACCGCCATTTG
>JAFAZJ010000064.1 GCA_019239835.1 Alphaproteobacteria bacterium
AATGCGCCCTGCTTAACCAGCGCGCGCGGGATGGGCGCGCAACGCTTCTTCGTTGATGTCGGCACCCCAACCGGGACGTGTCGGCACGACCAGCTCGCCGTTCTCGATCACCGGCGGATGGGTCACGAGGTCGTCCTTCCACGGCACATCGTCGATGTCGATCTCCATCACCCGGAAGTTCGGGATCGCCGCGCAGAAATGCGCGCTCATCAGGGTCGACAGGTGGCCGTAGAAATTGTGCGGCGCGCAGTTGATCTCGTAGGCCTCAGCCATCGCCGCGATCTTCACCGACTCGAGCAGCCCGTTCCACGGGACGTCGACGATCGCGGTGTCCATCGAACGGTTCTCGAAGAAGAACCGGAACTGACGGCGACCGAACAGAGACTCGCAGGAGGCGATCGGCACGTTGGCCTTGCGCCGGATATAGGCCAGGCCCTCGGGGTCATAGCTGTCGATCTCCAGCCAGAAGAGATCGTAGGGCTCGACCGTACGCGCGACTTTCACGTAGCCGTCGGTCTTGAAGTTGAAGTTGGTGTCCAGGAGGATTCCCATCTCCTTGCCGGCGCCCTGGCGGAAGGCGCCGAGGCCGTCGGTGATCGCGTCGAGGATGCGGTTGTCGACGTTGAGCTCGGGCCAGCCGGGATTCCGCCCGAAGCCAGGTTGGTGCATGTACGGCTTGCCGCGGTCGAACATGAAGATGTTGGTCTTCAACGCCTTGAAACCGCGCTCCTTCACGTGCTTGCCCAGCTTCACCAGGTCGTCATAGCCGCGGATCGGCTCCAGGCCCATGACCTCCGAATGGTTCAGCCGGTAGCTGCCGCAATGCGACCAGTAGAGCGGCAGGCGATCGCGCACCGGCCCGCCGAACAGCGCATAGACCGGAATGCCCAGAGCCTTCGCCTTGACGTCGAGCAATGCGTTCTCGATCGCCGCGATCGCCTGAGCGTTCATGCCGCCGGGCGCCTGGCGTGTGATGGCGTAGAGCTGCGAGCTGATCCGCTCGACCGGGCGCGGGTCCTGGCCCATCAGGTGATGCGCCAGGCGGTGGATCACCATGGTCAGGCCGCCGCTGCCATAGCTCTCGTTGTATTCCGACCAGCCGACGATGCCTTCGTCCGTCGTGATCTTGAGAAACGAGAAGGTGCGCCATCCGGCGTTGCAGTGCAGGTCCTCGATCCCGATGATGCGCATGGCCGCCCCCTTCGTTTGCGTGGCGCACAGCCTAGCGGCAAGTTTCGCGCCCGCGTAGGGTTATGATCGGTTCACACGCTCTTCCGGGGAGATGCACCTGATGTCCGCAGCCGAGAAGCGGCCGCTGCTGTTCACGCCGCTCACCATCAGGGGCGTCACTTTGCCCAACCGCGTGGTGATCTCGCCGATGGTGCAGTACCACGCCAAGGACGGGCTCGCGAACGACTTCCACGTGGTGCATCTCGGCGGCTTCGCGCGCGGCCGCGCCGGGCTGGTGTTCACCGAAGGCACGGCGGTCGAGGCGATCGGCCGGGTGACGCAGCACGACACCGGCATCTGGAACGATGAGCAGGTCACGGCCTTCCGCCGCATCGTCGACTTCATCCATGGCGAGGGCGCCAAGGCGGCGCTGCAGCTCGCTCATTCCGGACGCAAGGGCTCGATGCAGCCGGTACCCGAGGGCAACGGGCCGCTCAACGAGAAGGATTTCGCCAAAGGCCGCCGCGCCTGGGAGGTCGTCGGGCCGACCACCGAGCCGGTGGGACCGGGTTGGCTGATCCCGCGTGCCCTTTCCGCCGCCGAGATCGGCGGCATCGTCGAAGCCTTCGCGCAGGGTGCCAAACGCGGCGACGCCGCCGGCTTCGATGTCGCCGAGATCCACGGCGCGCACGGCTACCTGATCGCCTCATTCCTCTCGCCAGTCAGCAACACACGCAATGACGGCTATGGCGGTGACCGCGCCGGGCGTATGCGTATCGCGCTGGAGATCACGCGCGCGGTGCGCGCCGCCTGGCCGCAGCACAAGCCGCTGTTCTTCCGTGTCTCCTCCCTCGACGGCGCCGATGGCTGGAACCTCGACGACACGGTGGCGCTGTCGCAGGCGCTGAAGGAGCTGGGCGTCGACGTGGTCGATTGCTCCTCGGGCGGACTCACCAACACCGCGACGGCGCAGCCGATCCCGCGCCATCCCGGCTTCCAGGTGCCGTTCGCGTCGGCCGTGCGCAACAAGGGCGGCGTGAAGTCGATGGCGGTGGGCCTGATCCTCGACGGCAAGCAGGCCGAGGCGGTGCTGCAGGACGGCCATGCCGACCTGATCGCGATCGGCAGGCAGGCGCTCTATGACCCATTCTGGGCAGTGCACGCGGCTCAGGAACTGGGCTGCGATCCCAGCTTCGCGATGTGGCCGCAGGAATATGGCTGGTGGCTCGACAAGCGCACCAAGTCGCTGGTGCTGCCCAAGGCGGCGGAATAGACGCGGCGGCGCCTCTTGCGTCGTCCTGAGCGAAGCGAAGGACCTTCTCTCGACCAAACCGACGGATTTGTTGAGGCAAGGCCCTTCGACTACGCTTCGCTTCGCTCAGGGCGACGATGCAAGGACAAAGGGAGCGGTACGATGAAGTTCAGCCTGTTCATGTACTGCACCGTCGGCCGGCGGCACGAACTCGAGGCCGGCATGGCCGGCCGCAAGCCCGAGCTCTACCAACGCATGCTCGACGAGATCGCCGAGTACGCGCGCTTCGCCGACGACGCCGGCTATTTCGGCTTCGGCCATCCCGAGCATCACCTGCAGATCGAGGGCTTCGAGATCTCCAACGATCCGCGCCTGATGGGCATGTGGCTGGGCAAGCACACCAAGCGCCTGCGCGTCATCACCTGCGGCTTCGTCTCGACCACGCACAACCCGCTGCGCGTCGCCGAGGACATCGCCACCATGGACAACATGCTGGGCGGCCGCTTCGGCGTCGGCCTGGTGCGCGGCTACCAGGCGCGCTGGGTCGAGAACTTCAAGGTGCGCGACGATCTCAACGCCGTGGGTCCCTGGAACAAGGACTCGCCGGCCGATTCGGCCAATCGCGAGTACTTCACGGAGTTCGTCGACGTCGTTGTCAAGGCGCTGACCCACGATACCTTCCAGCACCGCGGCAAGTTCTGGAACTTCCCGCCCGAGGGCTTCGTCAACCCGCATCCGCACGGCGTCTACACCGAGTTTGGCCAGGGTGTCGCCGCCGACATGAAGGTCAGCGAGATCGGCATCGCGCCGCGTCCGCTGCAGAGCCCGCATCCGCCGCTCTACGGTGGCTTTGCCGCCTCGATGCGCACGGCGCTGTTCTGGGCACGTTATGGCGGGCGGCCGATCGTGCTGACCGACAACATCGACTTCTTCTCCAGCCTCTGCGCCGGCTACACGCGCGAGGCCGAGAAGCATGGCCGCACAGTGAAGAACGGCCACCAGGCGGCGTGGGGCGGCGTGTTCATCTGCGCGCCGACCGACGCGCAGGCCAAGGAATGGCTCGAGGACATGCTGTGGTTCTGGAACCGCTGGGCGATTCCCTTCGGCCAGGGCGTGCCGGAGTTGCTGGTCGGCTCACCCGACACCATCGCGCGCCGCATCGAGGAGGTGCACAAGCGCGTGCCGATCGACGAGTGCGTGCTGCTGATGCCGCAAGGCCTGCACGACCGCGGCCGTATCCTGCAGTCGCTCGAGCTGATGGCGACAAAGGTGATGCCGAAGTTCGCGGACTAGACGGGAATTCTGCCTACAGCTTGCCGAAGGACACGCCGCGCCAGGTCCAGCCCGACGCGGCGACCGCGTCCTGCAGCGGTTTCTTGATCTCCGACGTCGCGAATTTGTACTGGTAGACCTGCCCATAGCCGCCCTGCTCGGTGAAGGCATGGGCGGTGCCGAACTCGATCGAGACTTTCTGGCCGCGGAAAGCTTCGGCGGCGATCGACAGCGAAGGAACACCGGCGCGCCATTCGACCGTCCATTCCTGGTCGAGGGCGCGCACCTCGCGCTGCTGCGCATCCAGTCGCATCAGCACCTTGAACACCTTGGTCAGGCCCGCCTTGGCGAACACTTCGTACCAGCCGGCATCGACGATGCGCCATTCGGCGACGAGGTCGATCTGCTCCGGCGCACCGTCGCGCACCACGA
>JAFAZJ010000078.1 GCA_019239835.1 Alphaproteobacteria bacterium
GTCGGCCGCGATGAGCTGTCGCGCCTGATCTTCGGCGCGCGCGTCTCGATGATCGTCGGCATCACCGCCGTGCTGTTCGCCGGGACCGTCGGCACCCTGCTCGGCATCCTCTCCGGCTTCCTCGGCGGCTGGGTCGATCAGGTCATCATGCGGGTCTCGGATGCGTGGCTGGCGCTACCGGCGCTGACCTTCGCCATCTTCCTCGCCGCCATCGTCGGTCCCAGCGAGATGAACATCGTCATCATCCTGGGTCTCGTCTACTGGACGCGCTATGCCCGCGTCATCCGCGGCGAGGTGCTGTCGCTGAAGCAGCGCGAGTTCGTGCGGCTGGCCGTCGTCGCCGGCGCGCCCAGCTACTTGATCATGTGGCGTCACATCCTGCCCAACGTGATCAATTCGGCGGTCGTGCTGGGCACGCTCATGCTCGGCGTCGTGATCGTCACCGAAGCGGCGCTGTCCTTCCTCGGCGTCGGCGTGCCGCCGCCCAAGCCGGCCTGGGGGCTGATGATGTCCGATGGCAAGCAGGGGCTGATGGTCGGCCACTGGTGGCTCACCGTGCTGCCCGGCATCTGCATCATGCTGATGGTGCTGTCGGCCAACCTGCTGGGCGACTGGCTGCGCGTGAAGCTCGATCCGCAATTGCGGCAGCTGTGACCGCCGCCATGCCGACCGAACCCCTGCTGTCGCTCGAGAACCTCTCCGCCCACTACGTCTCCCAGCAGGGCACGCGCGTGGTGCGCCCCGTCGACGATGTCACCTTGAGCCTCGGCGCCGGCGAGACCCTGGGCATCGTCGGCGAATCCGGTTCGGGCAAGAGCACGCTGGCCCTGACCATCATGCGCCTGCTGCCGCCGGCCGCGCGGATCGTCAGCGGGCGGATGATGTTCGACGGCGAGAACCTGCTCGAGAAGTCGGATGCGGAGATGCGCCGGGTGCGCGGCAAGCGCATCGCCATGATCCTGCAGGATCCGATGGCCTCGCTCAATCCGCTGTTCTCGATCGGCAACCAGGTCGGCGAGCCGATCCGCGTGCACGAGGGTGCGAGCTTCGCGAAGGCCTGGCAGCGCGCGATCGGCCTGCTGAAATCCGTGCGCATCGCCTCGCCGGCGACCCGCGTGACGCAGTTCCCGCACGAGATGTCGGGCGGCATGCGCCAGCGCATCGTCGGCGCGATCGGTATTTCCTGCGAGCCGCGCCTGCTGATCGCCGACGAGCCGACCACCAGCCTCGACCTCACCATCCAGGCGCAGTACCTCGCCTTGCTGCGCGACCTGCAGCGTGAGCACGGGCTGGCGCTGATCTTCATCACCCACAATCTCGGCATCGTCGCCAAGATGTGCGACCAGCTCGCCGTGATGTACGCCGGACGCATGGTCGAGAAGGGCCCGGTGTCGCGCGTCTTCTCGGCGCCGGCGCATCCCTACACCAAGGCGCTGCTCGGCTCGATCCCGCGCATGACCGACAGCCGCGCCCGGCTCACCGCGATCGACGGCCAGCCGCCCGATCTGTCGGCCATGCCACCGGGCTGCGCCTTTGCCCCGCGCTGCCCCGCCGCCATGGCCCGCTGCGCCGTCGAGGCACCGCCGCAGACCGACATCGGGACGGGGCACAGCGTACGCTGCTGGCTCGCCGCGCCGACGACGGCGGGAGCCGCCGCATGACCGCCGTCCTCGAAGCCGCCGCGCTGCGCAAGCACTTCCCGGCGCGGCGCGGCATCTTCGGCGGTGGCCAGGGCACCGTGCGTGCGGTCGACGGCATCTCCTTCGCCATCGCGCAGGGCCGCACCCTGGGCGTGGTGGGCGAATCCGGCTGTGGCAAGACGACAACGGCCAAGCTCGTGCTCGGGCTGGAGGATCCCACCGACGGCAGCATCCTGTTCGAGGGCCACGACCTCGCCACGCTCGACAAGCCCGGCCGCCGCCACTACCGCAAATCCGTCCAGGCGGTGTTCCAGGACCCCTACGCCTCGCTCAGCCCGCGCATGCGGGTGGGCACCATCATCGCCGAGCCGCTGATCACCAACGAGAAGGTCGGCGCGGCCGAGGTTCGCCGCCGCACCCTGGAGCTGCTCGAGCTGGTCGGTCTGCCGGAACGCTCGGCCGATCTCTTCCCGCATGAATTCTCCGGCGGCCAGCGCCAGCGCATCGCCATCGCCCGCGCGCTGGTCCTGTCGCCGCGCCTCATCGTGCTCGACGAGCCGGTCTCGGCGCTCGACGTTTCGATCCGCGCCCAGATCCTCAACCTGCTGCGCGACCTGCAGGCGCGGCTCGACCTCTCCTACCTGTTCATCGCCCACGATCTCGCCGCCGTCGCGCATATGAGCCACGAGATCGTCGTCATGTACCTCGGCAAGATCGTCGAGAGCGGCGATGCCCAGGCGCTCGCCGGCAAGCCGCTGCACCCCTACACCAAGGCGCTGTTCGCCGCCGCCTTGCCGAGCCACCCGGATGAGCGGCAGGACGAAACGGTGCTGCAGGGCGAGGTGCCGAGCCCGCTCAATCCACCTTCAGGCTGTCATTTCCACCCACGCTGCCCGCACGCCATGCCGCGTTGCGCGATCGAAGCGCCGCCGCTGACCAAGGTCGAGGACCGTCTGGTCGCCTGCCACCTGTTCGGCTAGGGCGCCGCGCCAGTTTCCGGTTTCGTTTCGCGCCGCCGTGTCCTAAGTCTTGATCCAACGCGATGGAAGGGAAACGCTCCCGGTGGGGCGGCCGGACTTCAAACCCGGTAAGGGCCGTCGGACGGTTCTTCGTGGGTTCGACTCCCACTCTCTTCCGCCAACTCCCATCTGCGCCGGTGAGGCGATTGAATGAGCGAACAGCAGCGCGGCGAGCTGGTCGTCGTCAACGACAAGATGCAACACGGCTACCGGTACACCCGGACGGAAGCGGTCGGGCGCAATTTCGATCCCGAGTTCAACCCCGAGCTCACGCCGAAGGAGATGCTGATGCTCGGTGTCTTCGGCGGCAAGTACATGACCGATTGCCGGAAGGAGTTTCCCGCATCCTGGTTTGCACGGGCGAAGCTGTCGCCGAAGGGCCACAACGTCGCGCTCAACTATTTCGGCGTCGATGCCAGCCAGAAGCTGTCGCTATGGCGGCGCAAGGGCTGGATTCACCATGACGATCCGAGAGGTTGGTTCCAATGGTATTGCCGATACTACATGGGCCGCCGCATGCCTGAAGAAGACCGGCGTCAAATCAGGCGATGGAAAGCGTTCCGCCGACACGTCACGCAGGTCGAGAAGAACTGCGAGCGCGGCGATCCCTTCTGCCGGCCGCGTCAGCGGCAAGCGTTGTTGCACTGGGCGTACGACAGCCGAAAGATCTGATCGGGCCTCAAGACCTGAGGATGGACGTGTGCCGTCCACTCTCTTCGGCCACCGCCTTACTGGATCGTGTCGATCGCCCGACCTTGTCTCTTAGCGCCGCCGCGAAGACGTCCTCGAAGCGGTCGGCGATGAGCGAAATGTCGAACGTGGTCTCCGCATACCGCCGTGCGGCCCGGCCGAGTCGCGCGCGCGTTTGCGGCTCGTTGCGCAGGCGCGTGGCGGCACCGATCAGCGCCTCTGCGTCGCCCGCCGGAACCGCCTCGCCGGCTCCGGCGCGGGCCAGGACCCGGGCCGAGAGATTATCGCTGGGTGCGGACAGCAGAGTCGGGCGACCGGCGCACAGATAGCTGAGAACCTTGGACGGGACCGAGAACGGACCCGCGTCGTTCTCCAGCAACGCGACAAAGACGTCCGCCGAGCCAAGCACGTCGGCAAAGACTTCCATCGGCTGCAGCGGCAGGAGAACGAGATTGGCGAGGTGCTCGGCTTCGCGGCGCGCGCGCAGCATGTCGAAGCTCACCCCCGCGCCGACGACGACCACGCGAACCTCGGGGTCGCCCTCGAAGTGCCGGGCCAGTTGCCACAGCAGATCGGGATTGTGCTTGAGCGCCAGCGTGCCCGAGTACAGGAAGACGAACTTGTCGGCGAGGCCATGCGCGGTCGCCCAGGCGTTGTCCCTGGGACGCTCGGGCATCTCGGTCAGCGCGCCCCAGTTGGGAATCACTTCGGTTTTCTTCCGCTCCACACCCAGCTCCTGCAGGGTGCCGAGGAAGTCCTCGCTGATGACGACGACCCGATCACTGCGCTGAAGCATGCGCGCTTCGAGATGCCGGTAGTAGGCAGCGACGGCGTGCCCCAAGAGCGGGATCTTGCGCTCGAGGATCTTGGCGGCCGCGAGGCTGTAGAAGTCCTGCATCCAGAACACGAAGGCGGATCCCGCCCGATCGGCGCTCTTGATGATCGATGCCTGCGCCTCGAGCGGCGTATTGCCCGAGATGATGACGTCTGGCGCGAAGGCTTCGAGCCGTTGCCCTGCCACTTTGCCGTAGAGGACGTCCGCCTGCCGTCTGCGGATCAGGTTGGTCTTCGAATAGGTCGAGCCGATAGCGATCGGCTCGACCGAGAAGCTGTCCGGGTCGTCCGGCTGGCGTTGCGTGGCGCCCTTGGGGCCCGCATCGCCGGCAAAGAAGAAATGCCTGACATCGTGACCGCGGCGTGCAAGCTCGCGCGACAACTCGAACTGAAAGGGATGGCCGCAGTAGTCGTGCACGGCGATTCGTCGAGGCCGAATCGCCGTGCTTGGCGAACGCGTACTGGTTTGCGTCATGCTATTGGGCCGCGATGGCATGACCCGGGGACATGTTGACGACCGACGCCTTGCCCGCGGTCATCTCGTCGTGGATCCATCGGTAGGTCTTCTCCATGCCGTCCTCGAGACGGGTCGACGGCGCCCAACCCATCCGCTGCTTGATCAGCGTGTTGTCGCTGTTGCGCCCGCGCACGCCCTTGGGCGCGTCGAGCTTGTAGGCGCGCTTGAGCTTCACGCCGGCGATCTTCTCGACGATGTCGACCAGGCGATTGATCGAGACCAGCTCGTCCGAGCCGATGTTCAGCGGCTCGATGATGTCGCTGCCGGTGAGCCGGATCGTGCCCTCGGTGCAGTCGTCGATGTACATGAACGAGCGCGTCTGCTCGCCGTCGCCCCAGATCTGGATGTCGTGCTTGCCCGAGAGCTTGGCGGCGATGACCTTGCGGCAGATCGCGGCCGGCGCCTTCTCGCGGCCGCCGTCGTAGGTGCCGTGCGGGCCGTAGACGTTGTGGTAGCGCGCGACGCGGGTGGCGATGCCGTAATCCTCGCGGAAGTGGCGCGCCATGCGCTCGCTGAACAGCTTCTCCCAGCCGTAACCGTCCTCGGGCAGCGCCGGATAGGCATCGGATTCCTTCAGCGCCGTGACGTTGGCATCGGTCTGCTTGTCGCCATTGTAGACGCAGGCCGATGACGAATAGAAGAACCGCTCGGTGCCGGCCTCACGGGCGGCGAGCAGCATGTGGGTGTTGATCAGCACCGAGAGCATGCACTCGGCCTTGTGGGTCTCGATGAAGCCCATGCCGCCCATGTCGGCCGCGAGATTGTAGATCGTGCGCGCGCCCTTGGCGGCGGCGCGGCATGGCTCGAGCAGCGCGAGATCACCCACCTGGTTCTCGACGCCGGGATGCTTCTGGTACCACTCGTCGAGCGGCTTCACGTCGACCGCGCGGATCTTCCTGTGGCCCTGCCGCTGCAGCACCTTGACCAGATGACCACCGATGAAACCACCGGCGCCGGTCACAACGACGAGATCGTCCTTGGTCATGTCTACCTCTCAATCAATCACTGCGCGTAACGAGGCCGCACGATGATCGCGGCCGGTTCTCACTTCAACGATTCGCGGGCCCGATCACACCGAGGTCACGCACACTGCGACAAAGGTGTGGCTGCGGCCTCTTCATGATGGTTGCGGATCAGGCCGCTGATGGATGACGGCGGCGGCGGCCGCCATGAAGAGCACAGCCCAACAGGCGGGCCCGACATAGGCTCCCGATGCCTGCCCGAGGATCGCCCAGGCCAGCCAGCAGAACGCCGGGCTTGGCACGTGCAGCACGCGCAGCCACAGGGTGATGGCCGCAATCGCCGCGATGCCGAAGAACGGGCCGAGATAGAGCCAGTGGGACCAGAAATAGTTGATGATCAGCTCGGACGCGGGATGGACCATGTTCCATTTGACGGAGTAGCCGGGCGATTGGACGTAGAGGTTGACGACGTGATCGGCGATGTAGGTCTCGCCCGTCAGGCCGGCGCCAAAGGGCAGGTTCTTGATCGCATCGACGCCGGCGATCGCCGGGCCGCGGATGCGATAGAAGAAACTGGCGTCCTGACCGCCGGACGCTTCCTTGAACCGCTCGGGAAATGTCACCTGCGCGAGAACGATAAAGGCCATGCCGGCCAGGGCCGCAACGACCGCGACCTGCGTGAACCGCAGTGGATTGAAGCGGCCATTCCTGCGGCTGGCCAGAAACAGCATGTAGGGCAGCAGCAGCAGCAACATCAGCAACAGCGTCGGGCCTGGCATGGCGACAATGCCGACCGCCATCAGGCCGAGGTAGGCATAGAACTTCAGCGACCAGCGGCTGACGACGAACCACACGAACATGAAGAGTGCGTAGCAGAAGGTGACGCTGGCCGGTTCGGAGGCGAAGAACTTCGGTCGCGGCCGGCCATAGAACAGGGTGTCGCGCAGATCGTTCTCGTAAAGGCCCCGCGAATACAGCTTCTCGCGCACCGCGTCGCTCAACGGTCGCAGCCCGCCATACGATTCGAGCAGGCAGCCCGCCAGGAGCAGCAATGACAGGGTCAGGAATATGGCGGCGATCTGTCTGCGGGTCGCCCGGATGATCGTCAAGAACAACCCATAGCCGATCGCGATGGAGTAGGTGAGCTGGACCAGTCCGTTGAACCGGCGCGGCAGGAACGTGAGATTCGGCGCCAGCAGGATCGACAGGATGTAGATGAACAGAACGCAGAAGAAGCCGAGCAGCGCATTGGTGGTGATCGAGCGGCGGCGGCGCCACAGCAGGACCATGCCGGCAACGCCCGCCGGTGCCGACGGAAACGGCACATTGGCCGATATCTGGATGGTGTAGGCGGTATAGAGCCCCGCCATGAAAATCAGCACCAGCACCACGTCGAACCACGTGATGCCCTGGCCATACAGTGCGACCGTCTGCGGCGCGCGCTGCGGCGCGAACTGCCGCCGCGGGCCGTCGAGCGATTCATGGGTGAGCGTGGACACGGGTTTCGATCGAACCGAGCATGGGTGTCCACCTCCGGCGGAACGGCGGACAAGTCCCTTCCTAACGCGCTCGGCGGCTCTGCAGCTGTGTCAGATTTGGGACAACGCCACTGACCACAGGTTGGCCCGTTGCGTCCCCGTGGTCGGCGTGTCACCCCGGTTGATGCGGCTGCCAGGAGACCTGCATAGATGCCCGACCCGGGACGAGCACAACATCAGTTGAAATCTGTCCAGGCCCTGCGGGCACTCGCCGCACTCTTCGTTGTCGGATTCCATTGCACGCTTCTGCTGCACGACAACTTCAATCGAGACGTCACACCGTGGAACAACGGCAATGCGGGCGTCGATCTCTTCTTCGTCATCAGCGGCTTCATCATGATCGTCTCGTCACGCTCGCTCGCGCGACAGGCGGACGGCTGGCGCCGCTTCATCTGGCTGCGCGTCGTGCGCATCGTGCCGATGTACTGGCTCTCGACGTTGACCAAGCTCGCCCTCGTCGTCGCCATCCCAGAGCTCGCCCGCCATACCTATCCGACGACCTGGAACACCATCGCCTCGTTCCTCTTCATTCCGTCGCTGGACGGCATGGGCGTCGCACGGCCTGTGCTGGCCGTGGGTTGGACCCTCTCCTTCGAGATGTTCTTCTACATCGCCTTTGCCGCTGCACTGTATTTCGCCATCGATGCCGTCATCGCCGTCGGCCTGCTGATGGTCGTGCTGTCGCTGGTGTCGCTGACTGCCCAGCCGGATTGGCCGACCTTCACCAATCTCGCCAGCCCGTTCCTGCTGGAGTTCGTCTTCGGGATGATCGTCGGCCGGGTCTTCCTGCAAAAGCGCTTCGACGGTGCGCCGCCACTGCTGGCCATCCTGATCGGCGTTGCAGGATTGGCCGGGCTCGCCGTTCTTCCGGCGGACGGCGGCTGGCAGCGCGCGACCATCTGGGGTGGTGCCGCCTGCGTCACGCTGTGCGGCGCGCTGATGGCCGAACGGTGGCTCGGCCAGCGATTGCCCAAATTGCCGACCGAGACCGGCGAGGCGTCGTACTCCCTGTATCTGACCCATGGCTTCATTCTGCCGGTCATCGGCGTGGCGCTCGGCAAGTCCGGACTGACGGGGCTCGCACTTGGCGTGGTGCTGACCGTGACCGGCGTCGTCTTCAGCGTCGTTGTCGCCCTGGTTGTCTTCAGCGCGGTGGAAGCGCCGATCACAAACCGGCTGCGGGCACTCGTTCACGGGCGCAAGAAAGTCGCCACCCTGGCGTCGCAATCCGTCGCCGGGCTGTCGGAGACAGTGGGTGGACTCTCCGACGCCATCAGCCCGCTCTCGCGGACCGTGACGCCCGGCGGCAAGCCGCCAGCGACGCCCTAGGCTCACTTGACGACGCGGAACTCGCTCTTCGGCAGATCGCCGTAGGTCGAGACGTGATTGCCGGTCTCGATGACGCCGGGCGCACCGGCCAGCACGTAGCGGGTCGGCTTGCCGACGTTCACCCAATCCTTCTTCGCGCCGTCGAACCGGCGCGCAATCGACTTTCCGTCGCTCGACGCTTCGCTGTACAGCACGTAGGAGCCATAGCCGTTGTTGGGAATGACATAGAGCGCTTCGCCGGTATTCTCGCCGTTGTTGGCGAAGCCCACGCGCAGACCGGAAGGTGCCACGATGCCGCCTTCGGCATTCAGCACGAACGAGCCGAAGGCCGCGTTGCAGGAATAGACCGACCTCAGGCCCGCGCCGAGATTGCGGCTCAGATTCGGATGGATGAGCTGGACGTTCGACACGATGCCGGGACTGCCCGTGCCGACATTCATGTTCTCCATCAGCATGCCGTCCTTGGCGTGGTTCTCGCAGTGGATGTTCTCGCACATGCCCTCGAAGACGGCGCCCTGCAGAACGATGCCGTAGGTGCCATAGCTGGTGAAAATATCCCTGAGGGTGAATTTGTAGAGCGCGCCCGGATCGCCGAACGGCGCGCGCAGCTTCAGGCAGGTGCCACACGCCGCCCGATCGTATCCGCCGCCGTAGAGATTGAACTTCTCGAAATAGAGGCCGCGATTGGCCACGCCTTTCACGCCCTGGATGACGATCATGTCCTGGCCCGCCGGCCCGACCCAGCGAACCTTGGCGTGGTTGCCGTTGGCGCCCCACGTCATGCCCTCGTTCTTCTGCTGCTCGAGCATGATGGTGGCGGACAACTCGATGTCGGTGCGCGGATCGAACATCGGCAGGAAGCCGTCGGCCAACCCGTCCTGCAGCGCCTGCCTGAACTCCCGCTCGTTACGCGCCCAGATCAGCGAAGGGCCAGCTCGCTTTGGCTGATTGGCTTGCCGGCCTTTGGCGAAGGCGCGGCCCAGCGGCGCCGCGGAAAGCATCGCCGCCACGGCCCAGATCGCGCGACGACCAACGTTCTGCCTGGTCATGACGTCCTCCAAAACAAGAGGACGGGACCCTCGGGGGCGCCGCGGGCTGAGCCAAGTGTGCTTATTGTGGCCGGAGCGCCGAAAAGGCTGATCTAGCGCAGCAGGCGGGCGAAGAAAGCCTGGGTACGGGCCTCGGCATCGCGCGTGGCGCGCACGTCATACTCGAGCCGATGGCGGCTGACCGTGCCGTCGCTGCCAAAGCCCATGACCGAGCCAGTAGCGCCGCGCCGGTCGAAGGCGTGATAGGCGTCGGGGTAGTACACCGCCTCGACGAGATCCGGCTGCCTGATACCCGACGCGAACAGCGCCTTGCAGAGTTCCGGCGGCGTCCAGTCGTCCTTGTCGCCCATCTGCACCAGCAAGGGCAGCGCGATATTCCGGTCGGCCTGCACATCGCAATACGGATAGTAGGCGACGGCGCCCTTGATCCCGCGGGCCGCCCAGCCCGAGTCCGCCTGGACGCCCTTCATGATCGTCCAGCCGCCGTGCGAAAAGCCCAGCACGCCGATGCGTCCCTTGGCGATGAACGGCTGGCTCGCGAGATACGCCGCGGCGCCGTTCACGTCGTTGGCGCGAAGCTGCGGTGGCACGCGAAAGACCTTGGTGCAGATGCTCGACTCGCCACGAGAGCCGAAGCTGTCGGGAACCAGCGCGACATAACCCCAGCCGGCCAGTTTCTGCGCCCAGCCCGTGTGGTGGTAGTCCGGCCCGCCGCAGCCGTGCAGCACGATGACGGCCGGGAACGGCCCGTCGCCGACGGGCCTGTACATCGACGCCTTGATCTCTGCCGCGTCGCCCGGAAAGCGCACCTCCTCCTGTGCTGACGCAACACCAGAAAGTGCAAGGAACGCCAAGAGCATCAACGGCCGCATCATCCGCTTGCCCTCCGTGCGAGGTCAGGACGCGCCAACGCGACTCACAAAACGCTCCAACTTCACCTTATCAATGGTCCGCCGCTCGTTCTTCAGCGACGTCAGCCCGGCACGATCGAAGAACTCCAGGATCTGGATCGCCACCTTGCGGCCACCGCCGATACGATCGCGGAACTCCGCTGCCTTGAAGGTACCGTCGGCCGCCGTGGTCGCCAGCTCCTCGACGATGCGCGCCATGTCGGCCACCGCGTCGCGCATGAAGAAATGATCGGGTGCCACCTGCCAGACCACGGCCATGCGACTCAACCGGCGCATCATGTCCCGCACCTGATTCTCGGCGAAGTCGAACTCGTCGGCGAAGTCGCGCACGCGCGGCGGGCCGAAGCGGGCCGATTTCAGCACCGGCTCGATGCGCGCCCATATGCGCTCGTCCTGCGGCGAGAGGCGCACGCTGTGGCCCGGCAAACGCAGCCAAGGCCCGTCGGCCTCGACCTTCTTGCTCTTCAGCAGCGCCGTGCACACCGCGCTGAACGGCGCGGCCGGCACGCGGGTCGGCAGCGCCAGGCGCAGCTTCTGCGGCTCCATGCCGGCGCTGTTGGGGTTCTTCTCGTGATGCGCCTTCAGCGCCGCGATGGTCGCGCTCTCGAGCTCGGCGAAGCGCGAGCCGGCGAAGGCGAACGGCCCACCCTCGACGCCCGGCGCCGGCAGCGAGACCGCGCCGGCATGCGCGACGACATCGTCGAGCGCCTCGCGCTTGAGGTTGCGCGCGACGCCGTATTGGCCGAGGTCGACAAAGTGCGGCGCCAAGCCGGTCAGCGCCTTCAGCGCGGTGACGGGATCAATGTCGGCCTGCGCGTTCAGGGCGGCGAGCCGCTCGGGCTTGCGGCGATAGCGCGACGGCCCCCAGGGATCGAGCACCATGCCGCCGGCCATGGTGCGCCGGGCCGACTGGTCGCGCAGGATCAGGCGGTCGCCATGCAGCGCGCCGATCGGCTCTTCCAGCACGAGCTGCACCAGCGCCCGCTGGCCGGGCTCGATCGCCTCGACATCGAGTGGCACGACGCGCGCCATGGCATGCGCGGCGCCGAGATGCAGATGCACCGGCGTCCACGAGCGCAGCGGCCTGGGCTCGTCCTTCAGCAGCCGGATGCGCGCATCGATGCGATCGGTGGGCTTGCGCAGCGCCGCCGCCAGCAGCCAGTCGCCGCGATGGATCGAGTCCTTGGCGATCTGCGGGCCGGCGATGTTGATCGCACAACGCTGGCCCGCCGTGCCAACCTCCGCCGCCCGGTTCTGCGCATGCAACGATCGCACGCGCGCGGCCGCACCACTGGAGGCGACCACCAGCTGATCGCCCTCACGCACTTCGCCGGCGAACACGGTGCCCGTCACGACGGTGCCGGCACCGCTCAAGGTGAAGCAGCGATCGATCGGCAGCCGGAAGCGTCCCGAGGTCGCGCGCTCCTGCGTCGTCTCGGCCTCGAGCTCCAGCCGCGCGCGCAGATCGTCGAGCCCCAACCCGCTCTGCGCCGAGACCGCCGCGATCTCCGCCTCGGCGAGACTCGTGTCGGCGAGCAGCACGCGAATCTCGTCTTCCAGCGCCGCGAGCCGTTCCGCGCTGGCGAGATCGGCCTTGGTAATCGCCACAGCGCCGCGACTGACGCCCAGCAGATCGAGGATCGCCAGATGCTCACGCGTCTGCGGCATGACGCCGTCATCGGCCGCGACGACGAGCAGCGCGAAATCGATGCCACCGATGCCGGCCAGCATGTTGTGGATGAAGCGCTCATGCCCCGGCACATCGACGAAGCCGACGATGCGGCCATCGCTCAGCGGCAGGTAAGCGAAGCCGAGATCGATGGTGATGCCGCGCGCCTTCTCCTCCGGCAGCCGATCGGTATCGACACCGGTCAGCGCCCGTACCAGCGTCGTCTTGCCATGGTCGATGTGACCAGCCGTGCCGACGATCATGGCGTAATCATCTTCCCCCGGAGGGGGAAGGTGCCCGAAGGGCGGAAGGGGGATGTCGAAGGCGAACGCAGGAGTCCGTCTTCGACATCCCCCTTCCGTCGCTCCGCGCCACCTTCCCCCTCCGGGGGAAGGTAGAGATCAACAACGCCGCTCATTTCAATACCGAGAGCTGCGCGGCGAAGCCTGCTTCGTCCTCGAGGCAGCGCAGATCGAACTTCAACGCGCCATCCTGCACGTGGCCGATCACCGGCACGGGTAATGCGCGGAAAGCGGCGGCGAGCTTGTCGACGGCACCGCCGCTGATTTTGCCACCTGGCGGCGCGATCGGTGTCAGTGACAGCGCCACGCTGGCGAGGCGATCGACCGGTAGTGAGCCGCTGCCGATCTGGCTGCGGCATGGCTCGACACTCACCGTCGCGTGGTTGGCGAGGGCGTTGGTGACGATCGGCAGCAAACGTTTCGCCAGCGCTTCGATGTCGGCGGTAGCGCGCGTCAGCAGACGCAACGTCGGCAGCTTCTCGGGCAGGCGATCGGGATCGGCGTAGAGTCGCAAGGTGGCTTCGAGCGCGGCGAGGCGGCCCTTGTCGAGACGCAGCGCGCGCTTCAGCGGATTCTTCGCCAGCTTGCGCACCAGCTCGCTCTTGCCGACGACGATGCCGCATTGCGGGCCGCCCAACAGCTTGTCGCCGCTGAACGTCACGAGATCAGCGCCCTGCTCGATCGCCTCGCGCACCGTGGGCTCATGCGGCAGGCCCCAGCGTTCAAGGTCGACCAGCTGGCCGCTGCCCAGATCGTTGACGAAAGGCAGGCCCTTGGAACGCGCCAGGGCTGCGATCTCGTTCTCCGGCACCGCGGTCGTGAAGCCCACGACGGCGTAGTTCGAGGGATGCACCTTCATCAGCATCGCCGTCTTCTCGCCGATCGCGCCCTCGTAATCGCGCAGATGCGTGCGGTTGGTCGTGCCGATCTCGACCAGGGTGCAGCCGGCGCGCGCCATGATGTCGGGCATGCGGAAGGCACCGCCGATCTCGATCAGCTCGCCGCGCGACACCGGCACTTCCTTGCCCAGCGCCAGGGTGTTGAGCACCAGCACGACGGCGGCGGCGTTGTTGTTGACGATCACCGCATCCTCGGCGCCGGTCAGCTTGTGCAGCCAGCCCCGCACGTGATCGTCGCGTTCGCCGCGCGCACCCTTCTCGACCACGTATTCGAGATTGGACGGCGCGCCGAGCACCGCGTCGCTGGCCTCCAGCGCCTCGCGCGCCAGCACGGCGCGGCCGAGATTGGTGTGCAGCACCGTGCCGGTGAGATTGAAGACGCGCCGTTGCGAGGGCGCCATCTCGGCCGCCAGCCGCCGTCCGGCCAGCGCCGCGACGCCGGCCTCGTCGGCGACGGCCTTGGCGGCCCGTAGATCGGCCAGCGCCGCGCGCACCGCCTCGGTGGCGGGCAGCCGGCCATGGCGCTCGATCAGCGGCGCGGTATCGGCATGACGCAGGACGCGGTCGACGGCGGGAAGGCGGGAAGCAGGTTCGCTGGTCAAAGACGGGCTCGCACGCGAGACGGGGCGGATTCCGTACCGCCTCCGCCGGTGCGCGGCAACTAGCCCTCGGGCAGCAGTAACTCGATGGTAACCTGATTGCCGGCCTGGGCGGTACGCGCGCCGCAGCCCTTGGCCTTGCCCCAGGCCTCGACGGCGGAGCCTGCTGACGATGCCGGCAGCGGTGCTGGACCGGTGACCGCCAGCGCCGCCGGGGCATCGCCCTCGCCGTCGAGATATTCGATACGCACGGCGGCCTTGGCCTCGCCGCCCGCCCGTTCGCGGTCACCCCAGGCGGAAATCAGCTCGATCATCGCCAGCTGCAGCAGCCATTCATCGATGACGCCGCAGCGCCGGTCCTCGGCGACGATGACCTCGAGCTCGACGCCCAGCAGCTTGGCTTCCTTGGCGAACAGGCGCTGGAAGCGGTCCATGAGATGGGTGACGTCGCAGGGTGCCGGGGTGTAACCGGCCTGGGCTGGCCCGAAGGCGCGGAAGCCGCGGATGATCTCGGCCGCCAGCTGGACCTGGTCGGCGATCTGCTCCAGCCGCTGGGACAGCGCCAGCACTTCCGTATCGCGGTCTCCGGTGCCGAAATCGTTGAGCTCGTCCAGCGCATTGTCGGCCAGCAGCTGAATCGCGTTCAACGGCTGGTTGAGTTCGTGAGCAGATGCAGCAATGACGCGCCGCAGCGAATTCATCACGCCGGTATGCGCGGGCGACGTCATGTCCGGGTCTCCCATTCGGCCGACTCAGGTTGCACTGCAGCGCAGCGCACCCATCCTTTGTGATCCAACAATATACAGCCGGCACGACAAATAGTGTTCAGAATGGACATAACTGAACCCTAACCTGACGGGGCGTGGTAAATTCGTCATCCCTGTAGCGGTTAGTACGCCGGGTTGTGACGCAGATGGCGGAGCCTAACACGGCCGATCTGACTCGTCCCATCGCGATCGTTGTGGACGATGACGAGACGGCAGCGCGCGCGTTGGCTGACGTGATGGGCCGGTCTGGCCTGCCCGCGTTGCACTTTACGCGGGTGGCGCCGGCATTGGCGACACTCGACCGGCAGCCGTCGATCAAGGTCGTCGTCTCCGACGTGGCGATGCCGGAGCTCAGCGGCCTGGATCTCGCGGCGGCGATCCGCCAGCGCGACGGCACGGCGCCGCACGTGCTGTTCATGTCGGGCCGCTCGGAAATGGCGATGCCGGTGGCGGCGCTGGGCTTGGGCGTGGTCGATTTCTTTCCCAAGCCGGTGCGCACGGCGCAGCTGATTGCGCGTGTACGAACGCTCCTGGGCCTGGAGACGCCGGCCAGGGTCGAGGCGGCGCAGGACAGCTGGAAGCGGCGCGATGCGGATCTGCGCAACCGCATCTGGCTGCAGAAGGAACGGCTGTCGCTGACCCGGCGACGGCAGGTGATGCCCGGTCTGCTCGATCCCGACGCGGCCTGGGTGATGCTGGTGGAGTTGCTGCACGCCGAGCAGCAGAAGCGGCCCTATCACGTGTCGGCGCTGTGCGCTGCCTCGGGGGCGCCGACGAGCACCGCGTTGCGGCGCCTGTCGGAGCTGGTCGATCAGGGTCTGGTGCAGCGGGTCGCCGACGGCGCCGACGCACGGCGGTCCTGGGTCAGCCTGACGGAAAAAGGTCAGGGTGTGTTGCGCGCCTGCATGGATGGCGAGCAGGAAACGAGCAAGCAAAACGATTAGGCGGCCGGGTCGCCGCCACGGAGACGGAATGATGAGTGCTCAAGTCCAGGAATTGCCCAAGCCGCTGATTCTCGTCGTCGACGACGAGGACCTGGTGCGGCGCATCGCCTGCCAGGGCCTGCAGCGCCTGGGCTACGACGTGATCGACGCGCATGACGGCGACTCCGCGCTCAAGCTGCTGGAGAGCGACGGGCGCAAGATCGACCTGCTGTTCGCCGACGTACGCATGCCCGGCCGGCTGAGCGGCCCGGCGCTGGCCGACATCGCGCTGCGCCAGCGGCCCGACATGAAGGTGCTGCTGACCTCCGGCCACGCCCGGACCGAGGATTTCGCCAGCGTCGGCAGCTCCTATCCCGTGCTGCCCAAGCCCTATCGCCGCGCCGAGCTGGCCGAGGCGATCGCCTCGGCGCTGTCGCGCTCCTGAGGACGCCGCGCGCGTGAGCGCTCCCGAAAGCCTGGACCCGTTCGAGCGCCTCGCCGAGCTGGCGACCACGGTCAACGCCATCGTCGATCCGGCGCAGGCCCTGCCGCTGCTCGCGCGCTTCGCCGCCGAGCTCAGTGGCGCCACGGGCGCCGCGATCGTGCCGCGCCAGCCCTGGCCGGGTGAGCGCCCGCCACGGCAGACGAGTTGGAGCGATGACCGCCTGACCTTCTCGCCCGGCGACGCCAGGCGTCTGCTCACCGCCATCGGCAACCAGCCCGCCATCGCCACGCTGATGCGCGAAGCGCGGCCCGAAATCGATGCGGCGCTGTGGCCCGCCGGTGCCGTCGCCGTCACCGTGCTGTCGGGCGATCCGGTAGTCGACATCGTCTGCTTCCACATCGAAGCGCCACCGCCGCGTCCGGCGCGCGATGCGCTGCGCCACGCCGCGCCGCTGGCCGTCGGCCTGGTCGAGCGCATGCATCGGCGCAACGGCGCCACCGTGTCGCTGCGCCGCTTCCGCGACTTCGCCGAGATCTCCGGCGACTGGTTGTGGGAGACCGACACCGAGCACCGCTTCACCTATCTCGAGAACCTCAGCAACGGCTCGCGCTCGGAGCGGCCTGATCAGATCCTGGGCATGACGCGCTGGCAGCTCGCCGGCTCCTCGCTCGAGGAGCGTCGCTGGCGCGAGCACAAGGCCGACCTCGACGCGCGCCGGCCGTTCTCCGGACTCGAATACACGTCGGGCCGCGCCGGCAAGGGCCGCGCCTTCGAATCCAGCGGCCGGCCGCGCTTCGCCGCCGATGGCACGTTCCTCGGCTATCGCGGCGTCTCTCGCGACATCTCTGCCCTGCGCGCCGCCGAGAGCCGCGCCGCGCGCCAGGAGGGCCGCTTCCGCTCGATCGTGCGCACGACGGCCGAAGGTGTCGTCGTGCTCGATGCCGAGGGCCGCATCGGCTACGCCAACCAGCGCTTCGCCGAGATGGTGGGCCATACCATCGAGGCGCTCGGCGGCGTCGCCATGGCGCCCTTCGTCAGCGATGGCGCGGCTTTCGTGGCGATGATCGCCGAGCCGCCGCTGCGGCCCATCGAGCTGCAATTGCTGCGCGCCGACGGCACGGCGCTGTCGGTCATGGTCAGCCTGCGGCCGATGCGGGCCGAGGGCTACGACACCGACGGCACCCTGGTGATGCTGAGCGATATCTCGGCGCACAAGCAGGCCGAGGCCAGCCTCAACGAGACGCGCGACAACCTGCTCTACCTGTTCGCCAACAATCCCAACCCGATGTGGGTGATCGACGAGGACAGCCTGCGCTTCGTCTCGGTCAACGCCGCGGCGCTCGCCGCCTACGGCTACACGCGCGAGGAGTTCCTCGCCATGCGGCTCTCCGACATCCGCCCGCCGGAGGACGTCGCGCGCATGGCCGACGCCATCGTCGGCGGCCGCGCGCCGCGCGGCGGCGTCGAGTTCTGGCGCCACCGCACCAAGGCCGGCGACATCCGCGACGTCGAGGTGATGCCCTATCGCATCGTCTTCGAGGGCAAGCCGGCCTGGCTGTCGCTGGTGCGCGACGTCACCGAGAAGCGCCGCGCCGATGCGCGCCTGGCCGAGACCGAGGAGAAGCTGCGCCGCGCCCAGCGTCTGGAAGCGATCGGCCAGCTCGCCGACGGCATCGCGCACGAGTTCAACAATGCGCTGGCGGTGATCCTGGGCAACGCCGAGATCCTGGCCGAGGAGGTCGGCGGCGTGCCGGCCGCCAAGGAACCACTGTCGGCGATCAGCGAAGCCAGCCAGCGCGGCGCCGAGCTGATCTCGCACCTGCTGTCGTTCTCGCGCAGCGGATCGTCGACGCCGCGCACCGTGCCGGTGAGCGCGGCGATGGCGGCGATCGAGCCGATCCTGCGCCGCTTCCTGCCCAAGAACATCGAGCTCGAGGTGTCGAGCGCCGAGGACGCCTGGCCGATCCATGTCGACCAGGGCCAGCTCGAGACGGCGATGCTCAATCTCGCCTCGAACGCCCGCGATGCCATGCCCGAGGGCGGCCAGATCCTGATCGACATCGACAACCACGGCCCCGGCGAGGCGGCAGCCGACGAAGCCGACATGCCTGTCGTGGGCGATCACGTGCGCATCCGCATCACCGACACCGGTTGCGGCATGCCGCCGGATGTCCTGCGCCGCGCCTTCGAGCCGTTCTTCACCACCAAGCGGGTCGGCCGCGGCAGCGGCCTGGGGCTCAGCATGGTCTATGGCTTCGCCCGCCAGTCGGGCGGCTCGGTCGACATCGCCAGCAGCCCGGAGACCGGCACCACGGTGACCCTGCTGCTGCCGCGCGCGCGTCCGACGCGCTCCAGCGCCGTGCAGGCAGCCTGATTTCACTGTCTCTGCAAAGCTCCAGCCCGGATTGATCGGCCCGCCGGCCCATCCAAGACGGACCGGTCGCGCATGGTTCGTCAGGGTTGCGCCGGTTAAATCTGAACCATCAAGTTCACGAGGTTCATGATGGATCGGGACGCGGTACTGGTAGTCGACGACGACGCCCTGGGCGAACGGCAGATCGCCCATTGGCTCGGCGCGCAGGACGTCTTCCCCTATTTGTCGTCGGAGACGTCACTGGCAGCACTGAGCGGCCAGAAGGCGCCGCGCATCGTGATCTGCAAGCCCGGCTCCAGCGGCGTCGCGGTGTTCCACTGGATGCAGAGCCTCAAGGACCAGCCGATCGTGCTGATCCTCAGCGACGAGCCGGCGCAGCCCGGCAAGGTCCACGGCGACGGCAAGTCGCTCACCGCCGTGATGCACGCGCCGGTCGACGGCGCCGGCCTGTCGCGCCTGGTCAAGCTGCTGCTCGACGTCAGCACCCGCATCACCCAGGCACCGGCCGAGGACGCCCCGCAGCTCGACCGCCCGCGCCACATCAGCCTCAACGACATGCCGCCTGCCGGCCGCGCCTGAGCAAGTCCTCGTCCTCTCCCGAACAGAGAAGGCCGCGCCGGTGCGCGGCCTTCTTCGTTTGGAGGTGATCGCCGGACTTGGACAGGCGTCATGATCACGGCCGATTGAAGATCTGCTCCGAAGCGGCCGCCTGGAATGCGTCCGCGTACACCCCGATACGAGAATCGACGATAACGGCGATGTACCCAATCAGCCGTGGTTTCTCCGCTGACGCATTTCAACTCTCAGTCGTCGCCGCCTTCGTCGACCACATGGCCGCTTCCTCGATGCGCGTGGTCGCGATGTCGGCGCAGCGGGCGGCTTCGCCACCCGCCTTGCGGTGCGGCTCCATCGCGGTGATCGCGGCGGCGAACAGGATCTTCAGCACGTCGGCTGGCGCGAGGCCGCCGGGGCGATATCCTGGACGCACCATCGCCAGGGCTTCGGCGCTGATCGGCAGGTTCAGCGTCTTGCCGTCGTTGAGGCCGTGGATCTCGATGTGCATGAAGCGGATCTCCGTCGTCGTCGCCCGGAGTCATGTAGGCAGTGCGCGCGCAAAGAAAAAGCGCCGGCACTGAGGCCGGCGCGTGGCAGTTGGTCTAGGCGGGGAAGGAAAGACGATCAGTGCACCGCGCGCGAGGTCGCGACGGTCGCTTCGGGAAGACGGGTGCTGCGGCTCGTGGCCTTGGCGCGGCGGGTGCGCTTGCGGCCGACATCGAGGCGGGCGGAGGCGTTCAGCGCGGTGTCGATGAAGCGCGCCAGCGCGCCGGTCTCGACCAGGGCACCGACCACGGCGACGACCGCGCGGCCGTCGAAGTAGACGTGCTCCTCGGTCGCCGGATCGTCGGAGACGACGACGAACATCGGCGGCTCGGGCAGCTCGCGCAGGGAATGGCAGAGGGAGATGCCGTGAGGATCATGGCGGCAGACGACGAGGCGCGGCGTGAGCTCGCGGCCCAGCCCCTCGGCGTCGTGATCGGAAGCGGCGATCGCGCTGACGTCCTGCGCGCCGAGCCAGGCCATCAGACGATCGCGACGGATCGTGTCGGCGTCGGCAACGAGAACTGAATTCCTACGCATCGCTTCCCATCTCCAGTTGATGCACTGTTGATTTACGCGCGCCGCGTGCAAGCCTCAACGCGTGAACGGTCCAAGTTGAACGGATCGCTGCGGCGCCTGCATTTCACGTGCGATGAAAAAAGAGAGCCCGGCGCGCGGGGGCTGTCCGCGGCCGGGCCAAGTCCAACCATGCGAGGCACCGAATACGGGGGATGACCGACGCGGGGGTGCCTCATGGCCGCGCCAGGGAATGGGCTGGAACCGATCAGCGGCCCGGCACGCGAAGCTGCG
>JAFAZJ010000139.1 GCA_019239835.1 Alphaproteobacteria bacterium
GGAGTCCATCGCCTGGCTTTCGCTGGCCGGTGGCGTCAGGCCGCCGATATGCGGTGTGGCGATCACGTTGGGCAAGTGCGCCAGTGCCGGCGATGGCATCTGGTCGGGCGCACGGCCAACATCCATCGCGGCGCCAGCGATGCGCCCTTCAGTCAGGGCGGCGGCGAGCGCGGCCTCGTCGATGAGATTGCCGCGCGAGAGATTGATGAAGAAGGCGTCCGGCCGCATGCGCGCGAAGGCCGCCGCGTCGAGCAGGTTCTCGGTTTCCTCGTTGGCGATGGCGAGACAGACGACGAAATCGGCGCGGCCCAGCAAGTCTTCCATCGGCAGCTTGATGAAGCGCGGGTCGTCGACCTGGGCGTACGGATCCGACACCAGCACCGTCATGCCAATCGTCGCCAGCAATGGCGCGAGATCGCGCGCGATGCGGCCATAGCCGATGATACCCACCGTGCTGCCGCCGAGTTGCCGGCCGACGCGGATCTCCGGCTTCTCGCCGGCGTGATACGAGGCGGTGGCGCGCGAGACGCCGCGCGAGAGGTCGACGAGGAAACCCAGCGCCAGCTCGACGACAGACTGCACGAAGCCGGGCTCGGCATGCGTCACCAGGATGCCGGCAGCCGACGCCGCCTCGACGTCGATATTGCGGATGTCGACCGCGGTGCGCATCACGGCGCGCACTTTTGGCAGGCCGGCGAAGACCTCGGCCGGCACGGCCGTCGAGCGGTCGACGATGACCAGGTCGGCGTCGCGTGCGGCCGAGATCAGGCCTTGCGGGTCGAGCGGCGCGTCGCCCTCGTGCGTCGTGAGATCGACCAGGCCGCGCAACAATTCAAGCGGCTTGGCGCCGTAGTACTGGCGGCGCGATTGCGGTGTATGCGTCAGCAGCAGCTTCACGGCCGCATTGGCGTCGCCTCGCCCATCATTGATACGTGCGCGGCAACGATGCGCCAGCCATCCGGCGTGCGCAGCCAGGTATGGCTCTGGCGACCGGTCGTTGTCGTGCCGTGGCGGCGAAACTCGATATTGGCGGTGCCGTAGTCGCGGCCGTAGGTCACGATCCAGACCTTCAACAAGTCGCGGTTGCGTACCGCGGCCGGGTCACGGCCGGATCGATAGGCGGCGATCTCGTCGTGGCCGTAGAGCTGCTCGCCGATACCGAAGCGCAGCGTATGCGGGCCCTGCCAGAACAGCTCGTCGAGCGTCTTGACGTCGTTGGCGTTGAGCGCGGTCTCGTAGCGATAGAACGCGTCGGTGACCTCCCGGACGATCTCCGGGATGTTGATCTCGTGGCTCATCGCCGCCTTCCTTAGCATTTGCGCCAGTGGCGCGGCGCAAATTCGTCCCTCCCATGCGCCGGGCCCCCTTGGATGGCCGGGCGGTCCGCGCAACAATGGTGACACAAAACCGACGGGAGAAACGCAGGTGGACGGCCTGATCAACATCGACGATCTGCGCAAGGCGGCCAAACGGCGCCTGCCCAAGATCGCGTTCGATTTCATCGAGGGCGGCGTCGACGACGAGAACGGTCTCGATCACTGCGAAGGCGCGTTCCGCCGCCGCGAGCTGGTGCCACGCTACATGGTCGACGTCACCAAGCGAGATCAGAGCGCGGTGCTGTTCGGTCGGACCTACTCGAGCCCCTTCGGCATCGCGCCGACCGGCCTGGCCGGCCTGTTTCGCCCCGGCGCCGATCTGATGCTGGCCCAGGCGGCACGCGACGCCAACGTGCCGTTCATCATGTCAGGTGCGAGCACGGGCTCGATCGAGGATCTCGGCAAGCTGGCGCCGGAACATGGCTGGTATCAGCTCTACACCGCCAAGGACCGCGGCATTTCCGAGGACATGATCCGCCGGGTCAAGGATGCCGGGCTGAAGACCCTGGCGATGACGGTCGACGTGCCCAGCGGCTCGAACCGCGAGCGCAATGTACGTAACGGCTTCTCGCGGCCGCTGCGCATGACGTGGGCGGTGAAGTTCGAGGCGCTGCGTCATCCCGGTTGGATGATGGAGTACATGCGCACCGGCACGCCGATGTTCTCGAACTGGCAGCCCTACGCACCCAAGGGCGCCAGCGCCGACGACGTCGCCGCCTTCGTCGCCACCCAGACGCCGACCTCGGTGACCTGGAAGGACGTCGAGAATTTCCGCCGCCTGTGGCCCGGCAAATTCGTGATCAAGGGCATCATGCATCCCGACGACGCGCTGCGCGCGCAGTCGATCGGTGTCGATGGCCTCATGGTGTCCAACCATGGCGCTCGGCAGCTCGACCGCGCGCCGGCGCCGATCGATGTGCTGCCGGCGATCAACGAGGCGGTTGGCGACAAGATGACGCTGATGCTCGATGGCGGCGTGCGTCGCGGTGCAGATGTGATCACGGCGCTGTGCCTGGGCGCGAAGTTCATCTTCATGGGCCGCCCGACGCTCTACGGCGCGGCGGCCGGCGGCACGGCTGGTGCTACCAAGGCGCTGGGCATCTTCCGCCGCGAGGTCGACCTCATCATGGCCCAGATCGGTGCGCCCGATCTCGCCGCGCTGGGGCCGCACTACCTGATGTGGGACGAGGATCGCCGCCGCAACGCGCGGCTCTAGCCGGGCCCAAAAAGAGTGAGGCTGGCACCACCTCGGTAGTGCCAGCCCTCAAGCTACAGACGATTGCCGTTCGGCGCGGTGTTAACCCGCGTCCGACTTACTTCAGGTTGTTCGCGGTGTTCAGCATCATGGCGCTGAGCTTGGTGCCGACCGTCGAGAACGCGGTAATGGCGGCGACCGAGATCAGGGCGGCGATCAGGCCGTACTCGATGGCAGTGGCGCCCGACTCATCACGCAGAAGGTTGATCAGAATACGCATTTTGAAAATCCCCTTGCCTAGTATGTTTTTTAAGTGCGTTGAATAATTAACCGTTAACGAGACCTGTGTACCGTTATTTTATCGTCAACACAAGCCATTTCTTCTAAGTGGTGCTGATTCTTTGAAAAATGTCGCTTCGGTCAGTCTCGTGTCACTTAAAGCAGGCTGTGAAGAAAGATCGTTATCGAAAGACTATGCTTGGCATGCCTAAAGCTGCGAGCGACAGGGCATCGTTTTGGCAAGCGGCAGTATAAGCAAGGCCTGGTTGATGGCGTTCCCGAGACCATGAACGGGGCTGGCCCGACCGCCAAAAGCGAAAGGCTGGCACCACCTGCGCGATGCCAGCCTTTTCAACGTAGACGATTGATTACCCGAACCTCTTTGGCGCGTCGGGTCCAACTACTGCAGCTTGTTGGAGGTGTTCATCATCAGATCGCTGAGCTTGGTGCCCACCGTGGCGAACGCGGTGATGGCGGCGACCGAGATCAGGGCGGCGATCAGGCCATACTCGATGGCCGTGGCGCCGGACTCGTCACGAATAATCCCCTTAAGAAGGCTCATCATTTGTCATTCCCCATGCCCAAAATTGATTTTTTAAATTTCTAAATAGAGACGGTGGCTATTTATCGTGATTTTAACGTTAGCGCAAGGGATTTCCTCTATAGGGTGCGAATTGTTGAATAATTTGAGATGCGGCAGGTTGTTATCACCTCAAGCATCAGATGAAGTCAGCCTTCTAACCCAACACATCCTCGAGCTGGGCAAGGGCGGCCGCAGCGAAGGCGCGCATGTTGGCGACACGATCGGGCTGGCCGGTCTCGATGGTGATGCTGCGCTCCGTCGGCCCGCTGATCGCGACGCAGGCGTGGCCGGCCGCATCGCCATAGCGATTGCCGGTGGGTCCGCTGGCACCCGTTTCGGAGATGCCCCAGGTTGTGCCCAGCCGCTGACGGATCGTGCGCGCCATCAGCATGGCATAGGGCTCGGTCGAAGCCCGCAGCCCAACCCGCGCCTCGGGCGGGATCATCAGCAGCGCATCGCCGGCGGCGCGCGTGTAGATCACCGCGCCACCGATGTAATAGGCCGAGGCACCGGGCACCGAGAGCAGGGCGGCGGACACGAGACCACCGATCGAGGACTCGGCGACGGCGATCGTCTCGCCACGCGCCTTCAGCCGCTCGCCGATGCGCGTCGCGATGGGCAACAAATCCTGCATGGGTTCAGTCCTTCAGGATGGACAGCTCGAGGTCGACCTTCTCGCCCAGCCAGAGGGCGCGGTCGCGATGGTCGGTCAGGTCTCGGCCGGTGTTGGGATGGACGAGGATCACGAGGTCGCCGCGGTTCAAGGCCAGCCACGGCACGAACTGCGAGAACATCTGCGGCGGGAAGGCGACCTGGTAGCTCCAGCGCGGATGCGGACCCACCGGCCGCGAATGCACGCGGCCCATCTCGGCGACGAAGTGCGCGACGATGGTGGCGCGCAGCTTCAGCGCTTCATCCTTGCTGTCGGCGTCGAAATAGACGTGGGCGTGCCAATCCTTGATGTCGCTGATTTCGGCCGCCATGGCGCTCTCCTTTACAGGCGGCGCCAGGGGTTCCCGGCCATCATGCCGCCGTCGATCACCATTTCCATGCCGGTAACATAGCGCGAAGCATCCGACGCCAGCCACAGCACGCCGTTGGCGATGTCCTGCGCCTCGCCGGCCATGCCCAGCGGTACGGCCATCTTGGCGCGCTCGTACGGATCGACCGGCGCATTATGGCCCATGCCACGCGCGCCGGTGGGGATCTTGCCCCAGATCGGCGTGGCGATGATGCCGGGATGCATGGTGTTGACGCGGATCTTCTCGGCCGTGAGCTCCAGCGCCACCGACTTGCCGAACAGCCGCACGCCGCCCTTGGTCGCCGCATAGGCCGCGAGCCCTGGCGCGCCGCGCAGGCCGGCGACCGACGACATCAGGATGATCGAGCCGCCGCCGCTTTTGCGCATCAGCGGCACCGAATGCTTCACCGACAGGAACACGCCGTCCAGATTGATCGATTGCTGGCGCTGCCAGTCCTCCAGCGACATGTCGAGGATCGGCGTGGCGATGCCGATGCCGGCGTTGGACACCAGCACGTCGAGCTTGCCGCACTGCTTCTCGATCTCGGCGACGACCTCGATCCAGCGCGGCTCGGAGACCACGTCCTGGTTCAGGTAGATCGCACCGCCGCCGATCTTGGCGGTGAGCGCCTTGCCGCGCGCATCGTCGATGTCGCTGATGACCACGCGTGCGCCTTCGCGCGCCAGCGTCAGCGCACAGGCCTCGCCGATGCCCGACGCGCCGCCGGTGACGAGGGCGACCTTGCCGTCAACCTGACCCATGATGATGTCTCCCCGACTCGTCATTCTGCGCGCAGCGAGGAACCTCCCTGTTACGGGAGATCCCTCGTTTCACTCGGGATGACGGGCGTTAGCGCTTCTGGAAGTTGCCCGGCCGGCGCTCGGCCCAGCTCTTGACGCCTTCCTTGAAGTCGGCGGTCTTGCGCGTCCAGTCCTGCTCGACCAGCTCGCGCTCGGTGGCGCGCTCGGCCTCGTCGGCGAAGCCGCGGCGCATGGTCTCGCGCGTCGAGAGCACGGCGAGCGGTGCGGACTCGGCGATCTCCTTGGCCAGCGCCATCGCGCCCTGGCGCACCTCGGCCAGCGGCACCAGCACGTCGGCCATGCCCATCGCCACCGCTTCGCTGCCGGTGACGCGACGGCCGGTATAGAAGAGCAGATTGGCCTTCTGCTGGCCGACGAGCTTCGGCAGCGTGTAGGTCAGGCTGAAACCGGGATGGAAGCCCAGCCGCGTGAAGTTGGCGGAGAAGCGCGCCTCCTCGCAGGTGACGCGGAAATCCGCCGATAGCGCAAGACCCAGGCCACCACCGATCGCGGCGCCCTGCACGGCGGCGACCTGCGGCTTCTTTGCGCGGAAGATGCGCGTGGCTTCCTTGTAGAGGTGCTTGCCGGTCTCGGCCGCGCCGGTCTGCGGGCGGTTGGCGAAATCGGCGCCGGCGCAGAACGACTTGCCCTGCGCGCACAGCACGATGGCGCGGATGTTGTCGTCGCGGTCGAATGCCTCGTAGGCGTCGGCGATCTGGTTGATCAGCGCATTGTCGAAGTAGTTGTGCGGCGGCCGCTGGATCTCGACGATGCCGACGTGGCCTTGGCTGCTGATGCCGATGTCCTGCTTGGCCGCTCCTGCCTTCACGGGTTCCGCGCTCATCTCTTTCCTCCCGCTGGTGCGTGGTGTCGGGCGCATCCTAGCCCGCCCGGCGCCGAGAGTCGCAAGGCTCTACGAGGCAATGCCGCTGTGCGGGCAGGTCAGTCGCGGATGAACTTGGCCGGATCGACAGTCTCGCCGCGCAGTACCTTCAGCGTCGCCATGGCGCCATCGCGCGAATCGTAGAGCGCCTTGCGCACGACACGCTCGGCGCGCGCACCGTCGCGCTGGGCGATCGCCTGGGCGATGTCGCTCCAGTCCTGTGCGGTTTCACGCCGGCGTTCGGCAGTAAAGAAGTCCAGCGGGCGCTCGCGCCAGATCAGGCCCCACAGCGAGCCCTGGTTCTGATCGCGCAGCATGCGGATCAGATGCGGCGTGGCACATTGGCGATACATGATGCCGCCGGTGCGCCCGACCGCGAGCGCGAAGGCGACCGGGTCAACGTCGTCGCGCGCCGCCTGCACGCGCAGGCCAGAACAGTGGCTGAGCATCTCGGCGATCGCTTCGGGTGCGTCCGGCCGGGCGGCGACGTTGCGCGCCGCGAGACCGAGCAGGACGGCGCGGATGTTGAAGATGTCGGCGATGGCATCGAGCGTGATGTCCACGACCCAGGCGCCGCGTCGCGGGAAGAGTTCGACGAGGCCGCGCTTCTCGAGCGCGCGGATCGCCTCGCGCACCGGCCCGCGGCTGCTGGCGTAGAGACGCGCCACCTCCTGCTCGGAGATGCGCTCGCCGCCTTTGTACTCGCCGTTGAGAATCGCGATGCCGAGATGATCGGCGATCTGTTCCGGAATCGTGCGCGCGCGTTCGCCGCGCCGATTTCGCGGAGTGGTCGTTTGCGTCGTCTCGCGGCTCTGGACAGAGGCCATGCATCAGCATAGCGGCCGCATTGTAGAATTGTCGACATTCGACATTTGACATCGGATCGACGCGCGTGCTGCCGTCCGGGCAATCACGACGGAGGGAAAAATGAACCGCACGCGCGCCTGGAGTGTCGCCCTGGCGCTGGTGGTGGCGCCGGCAACGGCGTGGGCACAGGGAACCGTCACGGCGGGCTTTGGCGCCGAATCGACGGTGCTCGATCCGGTGAAGTACTCGGCCGGTGTCGACCACTACTTCATGGGCCAGATGTTCGAGCAGCTCGTGCGCGTCGATCCGCAGCAGCGCATCGTCAACTGGCTGGCCGAGTCATGGAAGGTCGAGGAGGTGAACGGCAAGCCCGTCATCGACGTCGTGATTCGCAAGGGCGTGAAGTTCCACAACGGCGATCCGCTGACCTCCGCCGATTTCGAGTTCACCTACAACAAGCTGCGCGATCCCAAGGTGTCGCGCTGGTCGCATCTGCAGGCTGCCGTCGAGCGCTTCGAGATCGTCGATGACCTTCATTTCCGCATCCACTTCAAGGAAGCCGACGGCAACTACATCGCCAATTTTCTGAACCTCTGGGCAGTGCCCAAGGCCTACTACGAGCGCGTCGGCGAGGCGGAATTCGGCAAGGCGCCGGTCGGCACCGGGCCGTGGAAGTTCGTCTCGCGCACCGTGAAGGACGAGATCCGCTTCGAGGCCTTTGCCGACTACTGGAACAAGGAGCACCGGCCCAAGGCCGACAAGCTGGTGATCAAGGTGATCCCCGAGGATCTCACCCGCGTGGCGGCGTTCAAGACCGGCGCCATCGATTTCCTCGACGCCGTGCCGCTGTCGATGGTCGAGGAATTCAAGAAGATGCCGGGCGTGAAGACCCTGACCGTGGTCACCGGCAACAATCTGTTCCTGAACCTCAACACGCAGCAGGAGAAGTCGCCGTTCCGTGACGTGCGCGTGCGTCAGGCGGCGGCCCATGCCATCGACGTCGATGCGATCATCAAGAGCGTGCTGTTCGGCCAGGGCGAGCGCTACGAGCAGGTGGGCAAGGGTGGTGTCGGCTACGATCCCGACCTGAAGCCGTATCCCTATGATCCGAAGAAGGCGCGTGAGCTCCTGAAGCAGGCCGGCTATCCCAACGGCTTCGAGATCCCCTGCTACAACCTCACCACGCCGCGCGAGCCCAACGTGAAGGAAGTGGGCGAGGCGATGTTCGCCTACCTCACCGCCGTCGGCATCCGCTGCAAGGTGCAGGGCCTGGAGTATGGTGCCTGGATCAACCTCGCGCGCATGGGTCGCAACGCGCCGCCGGAGATGGACGGCGTCTTCAGCCATATGTGGAGCCAGAACCTGCCGGGCGATCCGGGCACCGCGTGGGCCGGCCACCTGCATACCTTCATGCCCGGGCAGGGCTGGGGCAGCTACTCGACCACCTCGGATCCCGAGGCCGACAAGATGGTCGAGGAACTGAGGTCCACGATGGATCCCGAGAAGCGCAATGCGCTGGCCAAGAAGATCGCGCGCTACAAGCACGACAAGGTGCTGGGCGGCATCCCGACCTACCGGCCGATGGTCACGCTGGCTTGGCGCGCCGATAAGCTCGACTTCACCGGCTGGCCATATCCCGGCTACTGGCGCCAGTTCCTGGAAGTGACCGTGAAGAAGTGATGGCTACCCATGACCTCACCCTGAGGAGCGCCCGCAGGGCGCGTCTCGAAGGGTGGGCAACCGGATCCGTGTCTGTTGCCCATGCTTCGAGACGGCCGCTCCGCGGCCTCCTCAGCATGAGGATTGCACGATGACCGGGTACGTCCTCCGCCGCGTGCTGCAGGGGCTGATCAGCATCGTCGGCGCCAGCATCGTGATCTTCTTCGTCTCGCGACTGAGCGGCGATCCGATCGTGCTGCTGCTGCCCAGCGAAGCGCCGCCTGCCGTGATCGAGCAGACGCGCATCGAGATGGGGCTGAATGAGCCGGTGTGGAAGCAGTACCTGATCTTCGCCGGCAAGGCGCTGACGGGCGATTTCGGCAAGTCCTATCGCTGGCAGGCGCCGGCGCTGGATCTTGTGCTGGGTCGCTTGCCCGCGACCATCGGCCTGGCGCTGGCAGCCCTCGCCTTCTCGATCCTGCTCGCGGTGCCGTTCGGCGTGCTGTCGGCGGTCTACCGAGGATCGTGGATCGACACTTTGGGCAAAGGCTTCGCCATGCTGGGCCAGGCGATGCCGAATTTCTGGGTTGGCCTGCTGTTGATCCTGGTCTTCGCCATCCACCTCGACATCCTGCCGGCCTACGGCACCGGCTCGCCGGCGCATATCATCATGCCGGCCATTGCTTTGGGCTGGTATCCGGTGGCGGCGCAGACGCGCATCGTGCGCTCGGCGATGCTCGACGTGCTCGATAGCGATTACATCCGCATGGGCCGTGCCGTTGGTGCCAGCGAGAGCGTGCTGGTGTGGAAATACGCGCTGCGCAATGCGGCGATCCCGCTGGTCACCATCCTCGGCGTTTATTTCGCCGCGATGCTGGGCGGCGCCTTTGTGGTCGAGACGGTGTTCGCCTGGCCGGGTGTCGGCCGCACCGTGGTCGAGGCGGTGTTCTCGCGCGACTTCCCGGTCGTGCAGGTCGGCGTGCTGCTCACCTCGATCCTGTTCGTGACCTCGAACCTGCTGGTCGACCTGTCCTACGGCTTCATCGATCCGCGCATCCGCTATGACCGCTGACGCGACCCTGCCTGCCGCCACCTTGCCGCCGCGCGGATGGATCTCGCGCCTGC
>JAFAZJ010000310.1 GCA_019239835.1 Alphaproteobacteria bacterium
GCGAAGCCGGCGGCGCGACCCAAGGCAAAGAAGACCGGGAAAGCGCCACCACCGCCGAAGATCGACAAAGACGAATCCCGCGCAGCCGCGGTGTCCTTCGAGCGCGAGCGGCAGCGGCGAGAAAAGGCGCGTCTGAAGGAAGAGCAGGCGCAGCAACGCGTCTTCGCGCAGCGCGAGCGTGCGGTGACCAAGGCGCAGACCGCGATGGACAAGGCGCGCGCCGCACATGAGCGCACGCGTGCGGTGATTGACGAAGACCGCGCCGCGCTCGATCAGCGCGAGCGCGCCGAGAATGCGCGCTGGGCCAGGCAGCGCGCGACCCTGGAAGCGGCGCTGCGGCGGGCGCACGGCGCCTGAAACGGCTCAGCGGCGCCAGATGTCATCGAGCAGCTCGGCCAGGCGGCGGCCTGCCTTGACCACCTGCTCGCGCTGCATGGCCTCGCGCATGCGGCGGTAGCCGTCGGGATCCCTGAAACTCGCCGGCCATTTCTTGTCGTGCTCGTTGTACGGCTGGATCGTCAGACCCTCGAGCGCGACCTTCGACTGCCGGATGGTCTCGCTGGCCCACAGCCGGGGCTGCATGTCGATCTGCGCGCGGGTCAGCGGCATGGCGCGTGCCGCGGCGACAAACTCCGGCGTCGCACGCACGCCCCAGGCTTCGGGCAGCGCGTCCCAGACGTGATGCAGCGGCCCGCCGGGCACGGCGATCGAATTTCCGCCGCGCGTGGCGTTGTCTCGCTCGATGACGACGTGGTTCTGGCCCGCCGGCTGGTCGGGATTCATCTCCACGCCGTCGCGCCTGAGATACAGCGCACCGACATGCAGCGGCTGGTGCATGTCGCCCATCAGGTGGGCGATGATCAGCAGCGCCTCCTTGGCGTCCTTGATGTTGACCGGCTGGCGCACCGGCTGTCCGGTCTGCAGCACCTGGATCGCATAGCCCAGGGTCTGCACGATGTCGGTGCGGAAGGTGCCGACGAAGCGCTCGCTGTAGTGGTCCTGGAAGCGCGCGACATCGGCGTAGTGATAGGTGGTGTGGCAGCCGCCCTGGCCGCCGTCGCAATTGTCCCAGTTGCGCCGCGCGTAATCCTCCATGCGCGCGCGCTCGTCGGCGGTCTCGAACGGCGCGCATTCGGCATCCCGACGGCGATATTCGAAGCGGTTGCCGTCGCGGTGCACCGCGCGCACGCAATCGGCCCACATCGCCGCCTTGTTGAGCGTGTAGGCGCCGAGGACTTGCTTCATCTGCTGGCCCGAGGCGGTGTTGGCGAGCAGCGCATCGGCGATCGCACCAACCAGCTCGTGGCCCTGGTACTCCCACGCCCGCGCCGGCCCGCGCGGCACGACGCAGGCCACCGCCGCCAGCAGCGCCAGCATCAACAGCTTCTTCATGTCGGCCCCCCGGATCGCGCGAACAACCCATGGTAGTCCGTTGCGCTGTCAGGACAATGACGATGCTGTTCAGTGGCCCTTTGGAGTTTTTTGGCTTTCTTTAGGCCCCTAAATCGCCGCGATGCGTCACAACGCCGGCCGCGCGCACTACCCGCCGCGTTGAGGGGACAGTTCCATGCCGGCGCATATCGGCTTTATCAACATGGTGAAGATCCCGCTGGGCGTCGTCTACCAGCTCACCCCGACCGAAGGCGGCCGCAGCATCCGCACCAACGGCGGCCTCACCAGCCCAGCGGAGATCTATCGCCTGAAGAAGAAGCAGGCACAGGGGCGCGACAAGATTGTCACCACCTACAAAAAGTATCGCGAGTTCCTCGACCTCTACGAGCCCGGCATCAAGCAGGAAGCCGGCTTCCGCGTGAAGTCGGTCGATCCGCAGGAATGGGACCTCTATCTCGCGCGCGGCACCCACTTCGACAGGACGATGCGCGCGCTGCTCGACGCCAAGTGGAAGATCGACCTGGTGAAGCGCAAGTCCGACGCGATGTCGCTGAAGCGCATCGAGGCCAAGCGCGGCCAGGGCCATCCCTCGGTCACGGTGTGGTCGCGCGACGGCAGTGCCGCCGGCCAGCTCTTCGAGGGCCGCGACGAGTCGGAGGCCAGCGAGGCCGAAGGCGAGGCGTGAGCTAGAAGCGCGTGCTGAGCCAGATGGCCAGCCGCGAGCCGGCGCGGATCGCGGCGGTCAGCGGCTCGTAGGCCACGGCCTGCTCGGCACCCGCCGCCAGCGCCTCGTCGCGGTGCGCGAGCTCTTCCTTGCGGAAGGTCTCGACCGTGTCGCGCAGGCTCGCCTCGTCGTCACCGAGCTGCTCGCGTTGTGATGCGTAGTGGCGGTCGATGGTTTCCTCGACCGCCACGGTGCAGGCCATCGCCGCCTGCTCGCCGAGCAGCGCGGTGGCGGCGCCCAGCGCAAAGCCGGCCACCGACCACAGCGGCTGCAGCGCCGTCGGGCGCACGCGGCGCTCGACCAGCAAACGGTCGAAGACCTGATTGTGCTGACGCTCCTGGCGCAGCATCGCCTCGATCTTGCGCGCCGCTTCGCTGTTGGCGCGGCCGGTGGCGCGCAGCGCGGCGAGCTGGCCTTCGTAGATGCGCACGGCGCCGAATTCACCGGCCTGGTCGACGCGGATCACGCGCTCGACGATGTCGCGCGCGGTGGGATCGCCGGGCAATGCGCCCTCGCCCGTCTGCTTCACGTGCGCCCCGCGCCGGCCCAGGTCAGCGACAGCGCGCCGACGCCCAGCAGCAGCGAGATCAGGCCGTTCCAGCCAGCCATCGTCAGGCCCCACATCTGCCAGACAATGGCATCGCAACGCACGATCGGCGTCTGCATGATGCGTCGCTTCAGCTCGTCGATGGTGCCGCCGAAGCCGCTGCCCGTCGTGCAGCTCTGCGGTCCGGGCCACCATTTCCATTCGACGCCCACGTGGTAGAGCGCGATGCCCGCGGTCGCTAGCAGAGCCAGCCCACCGAGCGTCAGGATCGCGCGGCGTACCGCCGGCGGCATCGGCCACAGCGCCAGCCAGGCGATGCCCAGTGCCGCAATATGGCCGTAGCGCTGCCAGTAGCACATCGCGCAGGGCGGCAAATTGCCGATGTGCTGGAAGCCCAGCGCACCCAGCAGCAGGCCGCCGCTGCCAATCAGGATCAGCAGCGCCGGGCGGATGGGCGCGAGAGTGAAGGCGGGCATCGGCAAGGCGGGATTGAGCGTCATCGGAAGCGGATGTCAGACCACGATTGTGGCAAAGCTCGGCACGGTCAGGCGACCGGCACGAAGGCGTAACCGGGACCGTCGGCGGCGATCCGGCCGATGCCCGGCCAGGTCATGTGCGCGCCGGCGAGCCAGGAATGGGCGTCGGCCGCCTGGCGCAGCAGCCGGATGCGCGTGGCCCGGGCGATGGTCTGGTTGTCGTCGTAGGTCCAAGTCAGCTCCGGTCGGGCGAACTGCGCGGCGTGCACGTGGATCACGTCGCCGCAGAAAAGCAGGTCGTCCTCGCCGGTGCTCAGCCGGTAGCCCATGTGGCCGCGCGCGTGGCCCGGCATGGCGACCGCGACCAGCCCGTCGGCCAGGCGTTCGCCGTCGCTGACCGGGGCCAGCAGCTTGGCGAAGCGCTGCAATGGCTTTTCGGCGCGGAACTGTTCGACCGCATCGCTTGCGATCACGATCCTGCCGAGGTTCGTGAAGAGCTCCCGACCATCGGGTGTCAGCAGGCCGTTGATGTGGTCGCTATGGGTGTGGGTCATTGCCACCGTCGTCACCGACGCGGGGTCGATGCCGGCTTCTGCCATCGCGGCCTCGAGGTGACCCATCGTCGGGTCCCAGCTGCCGCCAGCGCCGCAATCGATCAGGATGCCTTCAGCATTGGGGCCGATGAGCAGGAAGCAGTTGACCGACAGCCGCAGCATCGCGCCGGCCTGGTCGAGCGAGCGCGGCAGCGCGTGCACGCGGCCGTCGGGCTCCTTCAGCAGGTTGGCCGGCATGTCGGCATAGCCGTCCGACAGCGACCAGATGCGCCACGATCCAGAGACGCAGCCCAGCGCGTTGGCGTGTCGTGTGGTGATGATCATGGTCAGAACAGATAGCGGAAAGCGACGAAGCCGCCCACCAGCGCGATCAGGAACAACCAGGTGATCAGCGTCAGTCGCTTCTCGAGGAAAGCGCGGATCGGCTCGCCGTACTTCCACAGCAGCGCGGCCACGGCGAAGAAGCGAATGCCGCGGGTGACGATCGAGGCCCAGACGAAGGTGAAGAGATCGAAATGGGCGGCGCCGCTGGCGATCGTCACCAGCTTGTAAGGAATCGGCGTCAGGCCCTTGATCAGGATGATCCACACGCCGTAGCGCTCGAAGCCGGCGCGAAAATTCTCCAGCGCGCCCTGCAGGTTGTAGAGCTTCACCACCCAGGCGCCGATCGTCTCGAACAGGTAATAGCCGATGGCGTAGCCCAGCAGGCCGCCCAGCACGGAGCACACGGTGCAGACGGTGGCGATGGTGAACGCCCTGTCGCGCCGTGCCAGCACCATCGGCACCAGCATGACATCGGGTGGAATAGGAAAGAACGAACTCTCGACGAACGACACCGCCCCCATCGCCGGAATGGCATGACGATGGCCGGCCAGGCGGATCACCCAGTCGTAGAGGAGACGGATCATGTCCCTGCCCCCGGAGGGGGAAGGTGGCAGCGCGAAGCGCTGACGGAAGGGGGATGTCGAAGACGGACACCACCGTCCGTCTTCGACATCCCCCTTCCGCCCTTCGGGCACCTTCCCCCTCCGGGGGAAGGAACGGTTACCGAATCTATCATCGCACTCTGCTCTACCACGTCACGCGGACCGCGTGCGACGGCCTGTGACCATGCGTCCCGCCGCCGGAGTGGCCCGGATTTCGCA
>JAFAZJ010000104.1 GCA_019239835.1 Alphaproteobacteria bacterium
GATCACGGTCAATGGCGACGACGAGGTGACGTTCCACCTCAAGGACCCGCAGCCGTCCCTGCTCACCATGCTCGCCGGCGCCTTCTCGCCGGTCTATCCCTGCCACGTGAACGCCGCGCAGATGCGCACCAAGCCGATCGGCACCGGGCCCTTCAAGTTCGTCGAGTTCAAGCAGAACGAAGGCATGAAGGTGGTGAAGAACCCGGACTACTGGAAGAAGGGCCTGCCGTATCTCGACGCCATCGAGTTCACCATCATCCCCAACCGCTCGACCTCGGTGCTGGCCTTCGTGTCGGGCAAGTTCGACGTGACCTTCACCGCCGACCTGTCGTTCCCGGTCATGAAGGAGCTGAAGGCGCAGGCGCCCAACGCGGTCTGCGAGTATCTGCCGACCAACACCCAGGCCAACCTGCTGGTCAACCGCGAGAAGCCGCCGTTCGACGATGCCAAGATCCGCCGGGTGCTGTCGCTAACTCTCGACCGCCGGGCCTTCAACGACATCCTGAGCGAGGGCAACAGCGACATCGGCGCCTCGATGCTGCCTGCGCCGCAGGGCCTGTGGGGCATGCCGGTGGAAATGCTGGCCAACGTGCCGGGCTATAGCCCCGACGTCGAGAAGAGCCGCGAGGAAGCGCGCAAGATCATGAAGGAGCTGGGCTACGGGCCGGACAAGACGTTGAAGCTCAAGGTCTCGACCCGCAACATCCCGAGCTACCGCGACCCGGCGGTGATCCTGATCGACCACCTCAAGAAGGTCTATATCGAGGGCGAGCTCGAGCCGCTCGACACGCCGGTATGGTATGCCCGCATGCTGCGCCGGGATTACAGCATCGGGCTCAACGTCCAGGGCGTCGGCATCGACGATCCTGACGTGGTGTTCTTCGAGACCTTCTCCTGCGGCTCGGAGCGCAACTACACGCAATACTGCAATCCCGAGCTGGAGAAGCTCTTCCACCAGCAGTCGCAAATGACCGACTTCGAGGCGCGTCGCAAGCTGGTGTGGGAGATCGACAAGAAGCTGCAGGAGGACGGCGCGCGGCCGGTGATCCTGCATGGCCGCGGCGCCACGTGCTGGCAGCCCTACGTGAAAGGGGTGAACCTCGCGGTCAATACGATCTACAATCACTGGCGTTTCGAGACCGTGTGGCTCGACAAGTAGTCGTCATCGCGTTTTCTGAAACCCCAAGCGCGTAGGCACCCATGGGCTCCTATATCGTGCGGCGTCTGCTGCTGATGGTGCTGACCCTGTTCGGCATGTCGGTGGTGATCTTCCTGCTGCTGCGCATCGTGCCCGGCAACATCGCCGACATCCTCTTCGAGTCGGCCGGCATGGTCGACCCGGCGGAAAAGGCGAAGATCACCAAGGAGCTGGGCCTCGACCTGCCGCTGTGGTCGCAATACGCGCAGTGGATCGGCGGGCTGTTCCAGGGCGATCTCGGCTTCTCCTATGTCTCGGAGAAACCGACGATCGAGGAGATCGGCCCGCGCATCCCGATCACCGCCAAGCTCGCAGTGCTGGCGCTGGTGTTCTCGACCCTGATCGGCGTGCCGTTGGGCGTGATCAGCGCCGTGCGCCAGAACACCGGGCTCGATTACATCCTGCGCGTCGTCAGCCTGAGTGGCCTGTCACTGCCCTCGTTCTGGCTCGGCCTGTTGATCCTGATGGCCTCGGTGCGGTGGTTCGGCGACATCCCGATCTACACCTCGCCGCCCAAGAACCTGTTTGCCGAGCTGACGCTCTACCTGATACCGGCCGCAGCCGTGGGCTTCCGCTCCTCGGCGCTGGTCATGCGATTAACACGCTCTTCGATGCTCGAGGTGCTGCGCCAGGACTACATCCGTACCGCCCGCTCGAAAGGCGCCACCGAGCAGTCGGTGAACTTCCGCCACGCGCTGCGCAACGCGGTGCTGCCGGTGGTCACCATCATCGGCATCGAGGCGGCTTTCCTGCTGGGCGGCCTGATCGTCACCGAGACGGTGTTCAACATCCCCGGCGTGGCGCGCTTCCTGGTCGAGGCGATCCGCTGGCGCGATTATCCGATCGTGCAGAACCTCGTGCTGTTCATCGCCCTGGTCGTGGTCGTGGTGAACTTCCTCGTGGACATGGCCTACATGTTCCTCGACCCACGCATCCGGTACGCGGACTGAGGAGGCGATCATGGCCGCTATCGACCATCAAGCCGAGCTGATCCGCGCCGGCGCCAACATCTCCAGCACCTGGGGCAACATCAAGTTCCTCGCGCGGCGCTACCCGCTGGGTGCCGCCGGTGCGGTGATCTTCGTGATCTTCCTGTTCGCCGCGGCCTTCGCCACATGGATCGCGCCGCTCGATCCGCTGTCGACGAATCCCAAGGCGTCGCTGTCGGAGCCTACCAGCGTCTATTGGCTGGGCGCCGACTTCATGGGTCGCGACATGTTCGCCCGCATCGTCCACGGCTCGCGCATCTCGCTCGCCGTCGGCGTCGGCGCGATGATCCTGGGCAGCGGCATCGGCGTCGCCGTCGGCCTCGCCTCGGGCTATATCGGCGGCTGGTTCGACCTGCTGGTGCAGCGCATCTCCGACATCATGCAGTCGCTGCCGCTGCTGGTCATGGCGCTGGTGATGGCCGCCTCGCTTGGGCCGTCGCTGCGCAACACCATCATCGCCATCGCCATCCCGCTGGTGCCCAGCGTGGCGCGCATCGTGCGCTCCAACACGCTGTCGTTGCGCGAGATGCCGTTCGTCGAAGCGGCGCGCGCGGTGGGCATGAGCGAGTTCCGTATCGCGCTGCGCCATGTGCTGCCCAATACCTTGGCGCCGCTGATCGTGCTGGCCACGGCGCAGCTCGGCTCGGCGATCCTCACCGAGGCGTCGCTGTCGTTCCTCGGCCTGGGCGTGCCCGAGCCGTATCCGTCGTGGGGCCGCATGCTCTCGGAATCGGCGGCGGAGTATGTGCGCCGCGCGCCGTGGCTGGTGATCTTCCCCGGCCTGGCGATCAGCCTGGTCGTGTTCGGCACCAACCTGCTGGGTGACGCGCTGCGCGACATTCTCGACCCACGGCAGCGGAGCTAGCTGAGGATGCCGGACCACCGCGCCGATGCGATGGCCAAGACCAGGAGCGACGTAGCGCTTGAGGTCGACGGTCTCACCACCTGGTTCTACACCCGCCGCGGCATCGTCAAGGCGGTCGACAACGTCTCCTTCCACGTGCGCCGCGGCGAGACCCTGGCGATCGTCGGCGAATCGGGCTGCGGCAAGAGCATCACCGCGCTGTCGGTGATCCGCCTGATCCCGACGCCGCCGGGCCGCATCGTCTCGGGCAGCGTCAAGCTCAACGGCGTCGACCTGGTGCAGCTCGATGAAGCCGCGATGCGCGACGTGCGCGGCAACCAGATCTCGATGATCTTCCAGGAGCCGATGACGTCACTGAACCCGGTCATGACCGTGGGAAGGCAGGTGTCGGAGGCGCTGCGCCTGCACCAGAATCTCTCGAAGGCCGATGCCATGGCGCGCGCCATCGAGATGCTGAACAAGGTGAAGATCCCCGAGGCCGAGCAGCGCGCCAAGGAATATCCGCATCAGCTCTCCGGCGGCATGCGTCAGCGCGTGATGATCGCCATGGCGCTGGCCTGCAATCCCGAGGTGCTGATCGCCGACGAGCCGACCACGGCGCTCGACGTCACCATCCAGGCGCAGATCCTGCAGCTCATCGTCGAGCTGCAGCGCGATCTCGGCGCCGCGGTGATGCTGATCACCCATGACCTGGGCGTCGTCGCCGAGACGGCGCAGCGCGTGGTCGTGATGTATGCCGGGCGCAAGGTCGAGGAGGCCGAGGTCGCCGACCTGTTCAAGCAGCCGCTGCATCCCTATACGCGCGGCCTGATGGGCTCGATCCCGCGGCTGGGCCTGATGCGCGGCGAGGAGACCGAGACCGGCGAGCGGCTGCAGGAGATCGTCGGTACCGTGCCGCCGCTCAACGACCTGCCGCCAGGCTGCCACTTCGCGCCGCGCTGCCCGCTGGCCGACGATCGCTGCCGCGCCGAATACCCGCCTTACGTCGAGCATGTTCCCAGCCACTGGGCCGCCTGCTGGCATGCCGGAGAGACCAAGGGAGAGAGCCGTGGCTGAGGCGGCGCAGAAGCAGCAGCGGACTCCCGCGGTCGAGGTCGTCGACCTCAAGAAGCATTTCCCGGTGAAGAAAGGCCTGCTGCGCACCACGGTGGGGCACGTGCACGCGGTCGACGGCGTGAGCTTCGCGATCTACCAGGGCGAGACGCTCGGCCTGGTGGGCGAGAGCGGCTGCGGCAAGTCGACGGTCGGTCGCCTGCTGCTGCGCCTGATCGAGCCCAGCGGCGGCAGCATCATGGTCGACGGCGCCGACGTCAGCCAGATGAGCAAGGCCGAGATGCGGCCCTATCGCCGGCAGATGCAGATCATCTTCCAGGATCCGTTCTCCTCGCTGAACCCCCGCATGTCGGCCGGCGACATCGTCGGCGAGCCGCTGATGGTGCATGGCCTGTCACGCGGCCAGGAGCGCACCGAACGCGTCGCTCAGCTGTTCGAGCGGGTCGGCTTGCGCCCGGCGCAGATGCGCAACTTCCCGCACGAGTTCTCGGGCGGCCAGCGTCAGCGCATCTGCATCGCGCGCGCGCTGGCGCTGGGGCCGAAGGTGATCGTCGGCGACGAGCCGGTCTCGGCGCTCGACGTGTCGATCCAGGCGCAGGTGATCAATCTGCTGATGGATCTGCAGCGCGGCTCGAACCTTGCCTACCTGTTCATCTCGCACAATCTCGCGGTGGTCGAGCACATCAGCCATCGCGTGGCGGTGATGTATCTCGGCCGCATCGTCGAGCTGGCCGAGAAGAAGACGATCTTCACCTCGCCGCAGCATCCCTACACCGAGGCGCTGCTGGCGGCGGTGCCGGTGCCCGATCCGGCGATCAAGCGCGCGAAGCGCCTGGTCGAAGGCGACGTGCCCAGCCCGGTGAACCGGCCGACCGGCTGCCACTTCCACACCCGCTGCCCCTACGCGATCGACCGCTGCAAGGTCGAGGAGCCAAAGCTGCTGCCAGCCAAGGCCGCACCCGACACGCTCGTCGCCTGTCATTTGCGCTAAGCGCCCCACCTCACCCTGAGGAGCGCCCGCAGGGCGCGTCTCGA
>JAFAZJ010000270.1 GCA_019239835.1 Alphaproteobacteria bacterium
TTGGTCGACAGGAACCAGCGGGTGAAGAACCCCGGCGTATGGTGATCGTGCGCATCGTGACCGTGCGCATCGTGGTGGGCGCCGTGTTCGGCGTGGCTGGCCATGGCGACTTCCTTCCGTCTACGCGACTGTTGTGGGCCGGGCGCGCATCAGCGCGACGGCTCGACCCGGGCAAATTCGGTGGGCGCGGGCAGCTGGGCGGCCTTCTTCGAGGCCACCCACTTGTCGAACGCCTCCTTCGAGACGACGCGCACCGCGATCGGCATGTAGGCATGGCCCGAGCCGCAGATCTGCGAGCACTGGCCGTAGTACAGGCCTTCCTTCTTGACGTTGAACCAGCCCTGGTTGAGGCGGCCGATGATGGCGTCGTTCTTGACGCCGAAGGCCGGCACCGCCCAGGAATGCATCACGTCGAGCGAGGTGACATAGAAGCGCACGTTGGTGTTGACCGGCACGACCAGCTCGGCATCGACGGCGAGCAGGCGCGGACGGCGGATCTTGTCCGCGTCGGACAGCTTGGCCCAGTCGGCGTCCTTCACGATGAAGGCCTCGAACTCGATCTTCTGGTCGGGGTACTCGTACTGCCAGTTCCACTGCTTGGCGGTGATCTTGATCGTCAGCCCCGGCTCGTTCGTGTGATCCATGAAATAGAGCAGCTTGAACGAGGGGATGGCGATGATGATCAAAATGACGATCGGCAGCACCGTCCAGGCGATCTCCAGCACGGTGTTGTGCGTCACCTGCGAGGGCACCGGATTGCGCGAGGCGCGGAAGCGCACCATCACGTAGATCAGCAGCCCCATCACGAAGATCGTGATCACGGAGATGATCACCAGCAGCAGGTTATGCAGGCTGACCAGCTTCTCCATGGTCTCGGTGACCGGATGATGCAGGTTCATCTGCCCGTAGTGCGGCAGGTCGACGAAGTCCTTGTCGGCATCCTGGGCCAAAGCGAGGCCGGCGCTCACAAGGAGAGCGAAGCCGGCCGCCACCAGCGTCCACAGGCGGCTCACGAGCGACGCGCCGCTGATCGAACCCATGCCCCCACTCCTTGCCCTTGCCGCAATGTCCACGCGGATGATGGGCGTATCTAGCAGAGGACGTAAAGCCCGGTCATCCCAATTCGCCCGCCGCAGCGATGCGTCCGCCTGCCGCACGTCGGCAGGCGAAAAGCCCCGCTGTCTCAGCCGGTTGGCTGTCACCGTCGCGACATGGATTTGGCGCCGCCGAGCGCCTATGTTCAGGCCTGAGCCCGCGGAGTGCCCATGTCCCATCTCGCCACCGCCAATGACCTGTTCTTCAAGCGCGCCGGCCTCGACGAGGCCCGCACCGAGCGCATCGTGCGCGAGGCGCTCGGCGGCACCGACGATGGCGAGTTGTTCCTCGAATATTCGCAGAGCGAGATGCTGGCCTGGGATGACGGCAAGCTGAAAAGCGCCTCCTTCGACGTCTCGCAGGGCTTCGGCCTGCGCGCCGTGAAGGGCGAGACGGTGGGTTATGCCCATGCCTCGTCCCTGGACGAGCAGGCGCTCAAGCGCGCCGCCACCACGGTGCGGTCGGTCGCCACCGGCAAGGGCGGCACGGCGGCTGAAGGACCGCGCGGCACCAACTCGATCCTCTACACCGACACCAATCCGCTCGATGGCATTCCCTTCGAGCGCAAGGTGAAGCTGCTGGAGGAGATCGACGCTTACGCCCGCGGCAAGGAGCCGTTGCTGAAGCAGGTCTCGGCCTCGATCGCCGCCTCCTGGCAGGTGATCGAGATCGTGCGCGCCGACGGCCGCCGGGTGGCCGACGTGCGGCCGATGGTGCGGCTCAACGTATCCGTGGTCGCCGGCAAGGGCGATCGCATGGAAAGCGGCTCGTCCGGCTCGGGCGGCCGCATCGGCTACAGCGGCCTGTTCGAGCCCGAGTACTGGAAGAAGCAGACCGACGAGGCGATCCGCCAAGCCCTGGTGAACCTGCAATCCGTCGATGCACCGGCTGGCGAGATGCCCGTCGTTCTGGGGGCGGGCTGGTCGGGCATCCTCTGGCACGAGGCGATCGGCCACGGCCTGGAGGGCGACTTCCACCGCCGCAAGACCTCGGTCTTCACCCACCTGATGAACCAGCGCATCGCCTCGCCCGGCGTCACCGTGGTCGATGACGGCACGATGCGCGACCGGCGCGGCTCGCTCACCGTCGACGACGAGGGCACGCCCAGCCAGCGCAACGTGCTGATCGAGGACGGCAAGCTGGTCGGCCTGATGCAGGACCGGCTCAATGCGCGGCTGATGGGCGTGGCGCCCACCGGCAACGGACGGCGCCAGAGTCATGCCCACAGCCCGATGCCACGCATGACCAACACCATCATGCTGGCGGGCGACAAGGACCCGCAGGAGATCATGGCGTCGGTGAAGCGCGGCCTCTACGCGGTGAATTTCGGCGGCGGCCAGGTCGACATCACCAACGGCAAGTTCGTCTTCAGCTGCACCGAGGCCTACCTGATCGAGAACGGCAAGCCGACCTCGCCGGTCAAGGGCGCCACCCTGATCGGTTCGGGCAGTGAGGCGCTGCTGAAGATCGGCATGGTCGGCAACGATCTGGAGATGGATCTCGGCGTCGGCACCTGCGGCAAGGATGGCCAGGGCGTGCCGGTCGGCGTCGGCCAGCCGACCTTGCGGCTGGATGGGCTTACCGTCGGCGGGACGGCGACTTAGCAGGTTTTCTCGCGGATGCCTGCTTCGGTGCTTTTCGGCGACGTTTCTGACCGGGCGGGCTTGTCGGAACCGAGTTCGGCGCGCTGGGATCTTTAACGACGTACCAGCGTCGCAGCCAAACACTTAGCCCGTCCAAGCCGGGCATGATCACCCGCTCGGTCAGATTCATCTGATCGAGCTTGTCACGGACTTCCCACTTAAGGCGTGCGGGAATCACGATCTTCCGGACGACATCGGGACACTCCCGACGTCGATCATCCAACCAATCCCTGAGGTCGACGTCCAAACGACTCATCAACGAGAAGACGCCGAACTGGTTGATAATGCGCTGATCGAGAGATGGCGGCTCAAAGAATAAGACGAATGGCGCGAGCATCGCCTTGTCCCTGCTCCATTGGTAGACGTCCTTGAATAATTCGCTGAGCATTTCGACGCTGAAGACCAGCGAGACCTCCTCGTCGAGCTTCTGGCGCAGAGGTGATGCCAGCCACTGGTTGGTTTGCTCAAAATCGACCATCCAAATGACTGCATCCTCGTTCAGCTTTGAGAGATCGTCCGTCGCGAAATGGAGTGCCACAAACGGACTGTAGGTCCAATCGAGAATGCGCGTGGGAAGTCCGTGGTGCTGCGCAAGTGACAGCCACTCCCAGAACGTCATCACCCTCGTGACATCTCGATCCGCATACTTGCGAAAGTTCCGCAGCAGCGCTCGCTCGATCGTCGGCAGCTTTTCTTGCTGGTGACCCAGCCGCATCAAGCTGGGGCGAAGATCGAACATAGCGCTCGTCATCCCGCGAAACGCGTATGTCGTACGATAACGTTCAATTGTCGTGCGATAGCTGTTGAAGAACAGCTCTTCCTGCAACTGCGCCCAATTGGAAACCCGGATCGCTTCGGTTGGCATGCTGTCCCCTCGTAGGATGGCAGTTTGCTCCCGGTTGCAGCTGGGTCAATACTTTCTCGCGGTTCTATCGCACCCAACGCCAACGGCAAGCCGACCTCGCCAGTCAAGGGCGCCACCCTGATCGGCTCGGGCAGCGAGGCGCTGCTGAAGATCGGCATGGTCGGCAACGATCTGGAGATGGATCGGCGTCGGCACCTGCGGCAAGGATGGCCAGGGCGTGCCGGTCGGCGTTGGCCAGCCGACCTTGCGGCTCGACGGGCTGACCGTCGGCGGCACGGCGACGTAATCCAGCCGTGCCGTTCTCCTGTAGGATGCAGCCGGTCTGCATCCACGGGAGGAGTCATGAAGTACAGTTCACTGGCTTTGGCGCTGGCACTTGGCTGCGTCGCGCTTCCAGCCGCCGCGCAGACATTGGCGGCAGGCACCAAATGGGTCAACGAGCGCGGCTCGGAACTGACGATCACCAGCATCGATAGCGCCAGCGGTGCGCTGACCGGCAGCTACTTCACCTTGGCGCCGATCCCCTGCAAGGAAATCCCGCATCCGGTTAGCGGCTATGTCGCCGCCGATCGCATCGTCTTCAGCGTCCACTGGCGCAGCGCGAAGATCGATTGCCAGGCGGCGACGGCGCTCTCCGGCATCCTGGAAAAGGGTGTCATCGCCATGGACTGGGAGACGATCTTCTTCAATCCACAGCAGAGCAAGTCGGTGCGCGCCAAAGGCAGCGACGTCTACTCGCCGAAGAAATAGCCAGACTCACTTCGGCGCCAACGGCATCGGCACGGTCACCGTCGATGACGGCGGCGGCGGTGATGGAGCCGCTTCCGGTGGCTTGGGCGCTTCCGGCGGCTTGGGCGCCTCGACAGGCTTAGGTGGCTCGGCAGGCTTGGGCGGCTCGGCGGGCTTGGGTGGTTCGGTGGGTGCTGCGGCCGGCGCCGGATCGGGGACGACCGGCGCAAGCGGCGCGCGGGTGCGGAACGAGTCGAGGAAGGCGCGTGCGTGCACCGCTGCGCCCGGCAGCTTTTCGCGGTTCACCACCGCCTCGACCTTGTAGACGGTGTCGGCGACGACGCAGACGCGCGCGAAGTAGTTGAGCTCGTCGGGCAGCGGCGCCTCGATGACATAACCCGGCACCTTGCCACCGCAATCCTCGGCTTCGTTGCGCGTCGGTTGGTCGGCCTTGACCGCCGCGCGCATCAGGGTAGCGATGCGCTGGGCGATCAACGGCGCACCCGCGCTGCCGCGGATCGAGGGCGGATAGAACACCACCGTGACGCTGAACGACTCCTCGACGCTGCCGGTCAAATAGTGCGTCGCCGGAAAACCGGCGTCGCTCCACGGCCGCTTCTGCACGATGCCCGGCACGCGGATGGTGAAATTGTCCTTGCCGCCGTCGTAGTTGCGCCAACGCTCGGGCGGCGGAACGGGGTCGAGCTGCGCCTGGGCGCCGGACGCCGCCAGCAGCACTGCGAGAAAGAACGCGAGACGACGCATCATGTGCCTATGACTGCCTGGCGGCCGCCTCGCGGCGACGCCTTTGGGATTCCAGCGCGGCATCTTCGGGCCCACTCACCGCGCGCATGCCGCGCACCTCAGCCGCATCGCGCGGCGGCAGGCAGAGCATGTTGGTCGAATGCAGGTTGGGGAACGCATCCGCGCTGGCGTTGGCGAAGTTGCGCGGATTGAACAGCGGCGTAACGTGCCAGTACAGCCGATACCCCTGCTCCAATAACCACGTGATCAGCGGCGGCGAGCGATCGGTGCCGTTGTTCTCGACGAACAGGCGCGGCTGATGGTGTCGAATGGTCTCGGCCGCGCCGCGCAGCACGTCGAGCTCCATGCCCTCGACATCGATCTTGATCAGCGCGCAGCCAGGCAGGTCGAGCGAATCGACCGTGACCACAGGCACGCGCTCACCCGCCCCATTCGCACGCAGGCCAACACCGCCATAATTGTTCTCCTGGCTGTAGTCGTACGGCGGCACCACGGCAACACCTGCCGCCGCGCCCAGCCCGCACCAATGCGCCACCACGTTGGAGAGACCGTTGACGGCGATGTTGGCGCACAACGCCTGATGCACAAGCCGCTGTGGCTCGGCCGCCAGCACCCAGCCATCCGGCCCGACACGCTGCGCCATCGGCACCGACAGCGCGCCGAGATTGGCGCCGGCGTCGATCACGATGTCGCCGGGCTTGATCAACCGCAGCAGCAGCTGCAGCTCGAGCTCGGCGTATTCGCCGTACAGCTCCAGGCTGCGGCCGATGAAGCGGTCGCGCGTGTTGTATAAAAAAGTGCCGTGGCGGCAGCGCTTCGAGCGGTAGGGCAACCCGCCCGCCGGCTCGGCGGGCTTGGCCGCGGCGGGCAACGGCGCGCCGAACGACGTTTCCTCCGGCGTCAATCCGACTTCCTGCTCGACAGTCATCCCGCGCCCGTCACCAACCTCGTCGGCACAACTCTAGCCCAAGCTCCGGCGCCGTGCGAGCGAGGGTCGCTCATCCGGCGCCGACACGGTCTCGGCGATGCGCCGGGTGATCGCGGCCAGCGGCGCGAGATAACGTGCGGCCGCCTCCGCTTCGCTCATCGCGCTCTTGGGGAAGCGCATCGACAGGCAACCCAGCACGTGATCACCGGCGAGGATCGGCACCGCCAGGCCATTGAGACGGTCCTGCCGCGTCGAGCGCGTCGTGGCGAAACCCTGGGCGCGGATTTCCGCCAGGGTCGCGCGCAGCGCGGCACTCTGGCGCACGGCCTCACGCCCGGCACCGCCTTTGGCGGCGACCTCGCGCAGAATGGCGCGGCGCTCGTCCTCGGGGCAGAACGCCAGCCAAGCGCGACCGATGGCGCTTTCGAGCACCGGAAAGCGGTCAGCATAGCCCGTCGGCTCGAACGACAACGGGCTTTCGGGCGACGTGGTGTAGCGGATGGCGACGGACGAGCCGCTGACGATGCCCAGATAGAGCGGCCAGCCGCTGGCACGCGTGAAGCGACGCATCTCTGGCGTGGCGACGTCGACCACGTGATGCACGAAGCGCGCGCCGGCCGACAGGAGCACGACGCGATCGGTAACGCGGTAGCCCTGCGCGCGCGAGACGTGGCTGACATAGCCCAGCGCGATCAGGGTCTCGAGCAGGCGCGCGATGGTTGGCTTGGGCAGGCCGGTCGCCTCCACGAGCGCGCCGAGCGTGCCGCTGCGACGGCGGTTGAGCGCCTCCAGGACGGCGAAGGTGCGGCGCACCGGTTCGATGGAGCGTGGCGCGGCAAGCGGCATGGCTCGAACGATATTCCGTATTACGGAAAACCGCCACTCGCTTCTGCCGTTTGCGCGGCAACCGGCGCAATCTGCCCTCACGAAATCGGAGGGAACGGACGATGGGCTACCAGACGATCGAGGTGCGCAAGCTCTCGCCGGTGATCGGCGCGGAGATCCATGGCGTCGATCTCGCCGGCGAGCTGGGCAACCAGCAATTCCAGGAGATCCACGACGCGCTGATGGACAATCTGGTGATCTTCTTCCGCGACCAGAAGCTCAGCGTCGAGCAGCACAAGGCGTTCGGCCAGCGCTTCGGCCGTCTGCACATCCATCCCAACGCGCCGCAGCTGATCGAGGGCCATCCCGAGATCCTGGTGATCAAGGCCGACGAGAAGAGCAAGCACGTCGCCGGCGAGGAGTGGCACACCGACGTCTCGTGCGACGAGGAGCCGCCGATGGGCTCGATCCTCTATCTCACCGAGATCCCGCCCGACGGCGGCGGCGACACGATGTTCGCCAACATGTATCGCGCCTACGAGACGCTCTCCGAGCCGATCAAGAAGATGCTCGTGGGCATGACGGCGATCCACGACAGCCTCAAGGCGCACAGCCACCAGATGCACAAGAACAACGGCGCGCAGCACTTCCCGAAAGCCGAGCACCCGATCCTGCGTACCCATCCGGTGACCGGCAAGACGGCGCTGTACGTCAACCGCGGCTTCACCATGCGCATCCCGCAGCTCAAGAAGCCCGAGAGCGACGCGATCCTGGAGATGCTGTGGCGCCACATCGAGACGCCCGAGCTGCAGTGCCGCTTCAAGTGGCAGCCCAACTCGATCGCCTTCTGGGACAACCGCTGCGCCCAGCACCACGCGCTGTTCGACTACCACCCGCATCGCCGGTACGGCCATCGCGTCACGGTGTGCGGCAACAAGCCGTTCTATCGCGCATAGCCTCTGTCATCCCGAGCGATAGCGAGGGATCTTTCATCCGCACAAGATCCCTCGCTGCACTCGGGATGACAGCGCGGGCTAGTACGCGTAGGCCTCGTACAGCGCGCCGAAATCGCCCTTCAGCGACTCGGCCAGGCGGGTGCGCTTCTCGTCGGCGAGCGTGATGCCGCTGTCCGCGATGCGCTTCAGCGGATCGAGGTGCATGGTCTCGTCGCGGCCCTGCGCATCGAGCCTGGCGCGTGCCTTCAGCCCGGCCTCGGCGATCTTCAGGGTCTCGCGCGCATAGGTCAGCAGGGTGTGGCCCTTCATCACCGTCTTCAGGCCCTCGCGCGGCGACTGATCGCGCAAGGTCTGCTGCTCGGCCACGCTCCAGTCCTTCACCAGGTCCCACGCGGCGTCGAGCGCCGTGGTGTCGTAGAGCAGGCCCATCCATAGCGCCGGCAGCGCCACGATCATGTCGCGCGGACCTGAATCGCACCCCCGCATCTCGAGGTAGCGCTTCAGCCGCACTTCGGGGAATGCGGTGGTGACGTGGTCGCCCCAGTCGGTGACGCGCGCGATGTCGCCGACCTCGTTGTGCAGCTTGCCGGCCATGAAATCACGGAACGATCGGCCGCTGACGTCGATGTAGGTACCGTCGCGATAGACGAAGTACATCGGCACGCCGAGGATGTAGTCGGTGTAGCGCTCGAAGCCGAAGCCGTCCTCGAAGACGAAGGGCAGCATGCCGCAGCGATCGGGATCGGTGTCGGTCCAGACGTGGCTGCGCCGGCTCTGGAAGCCGGTGTCGTGCGATTCGACGAAGGGCGAGTTGGCGTAGAGCGCGGTGGCCAGCGGCTGTAGCGCCAGTGACACGCGGAACTTCTTCACCATATCGGCTTCGGAGCCGTAATCGACATTGGTCTGCACCGTGCAGGTGCGCAGCATCATGTCGAGGCCCATCGTGCCCTTCTTGGGCATGTAGGACCGCATGATCTTGTAGCGGCCCTTGGGCATCCAATCGAAATCCTCACGCCGCCAAGTGGGTGTGAATCCCTGGCCGGTGAAGCCCGCCCCGAGCGGACCGGCAACCGCCTTCACCTCGTCGAGATGATTGTCGGTCTCGGCAGCGCATTCGTGCGCGGTGGCGAGCGGCGCGCCGCTCAGCTCGAGCTGACCACCGGGCTCCAGGGTGATGTTGGCATCGCCGCGGATGAGCGCGATGACGTTGTCTTTCTCCAGGGCGCGTTCCCAGCCGAAGCGATCGGCCAGGCCGTCGAGCATTGCCTTCACGCCACCTTTGTAACGCAGCGGTGTGCGGGTGGCGCGGGCGAAACCAAACTTCTCGTGCTCGGTGCCGGCGCGCCAACGCTCGGCGGGCTTACAGCCGGCCTCGAAATACTCGACGAGCTGGCGGCGGTCCGTGATGGGCGCGCCTCCGCCACTGGGCGGTGCCGACATTAGGTGTTCCCCCTGTCGGCGTCGCGGTTGATCGCGCCTGCCGACGTGTTGGTGTTGTCATAATCGACGACGTTGCTAGCAAGCCCTGAGGCCGCACTCAACCTTGCTCGCCGCGACCTCGCATAAGGTTTCCTCGTTCGACCGTACCGGCATAGTCAGGCCAGCGCCGTGGCGTCGCCTCGCGCCAGTCGCCGATCGCCGCCTGTAGGCATGACAGCGCCGCGATCGCCGCCGTATCGGCGCGCAGGATGCGCGGGCCCAGCCCCACCGGCAGCACGCCGGGCAAGGCCGCGATGCGATCGAGCTCCTCGCGCGTGAAGCCGCCCTCCGGTCCGATCAGCACCGCCCAGGGGCCGGGCTGCGCCTCGCGCAACGCATCGAGGATCGGCTTGCCGCCACCGGTCTCATCCGCAATCAGCAAGCGCCGTCCCGCCGGCCACCCCTTCAGAACCTGCTCCAACGACGCCGGTTCCCGTACTTCGGGCACGGTCAGTCGTTCGGTCTGCTCCGCCGCCTCGACGGCGTTGGCGCGCAGCCGCTCGACGTTGACACGCTCGACATTGGTGCGCCGCGTGACAACGGGCACCAGTGCCGAGACGCCGAGCTCAGTGGCCTTCTCAGCAATGAAGTCGATGCGCGCCTTCTTCACCGGCGCAAAGCACAACCATAGATCGGGCTCGACGCCCAGCGGCCGTGTCTGCGTCTCGATGCCGAGATCGAGCGAGCGCTTGGCGGTCGCCGCGACCTTTGCCTGCCACTCGCCGTCACGACCGTTGAACAGCAGCACGTTGGCGCCGACGCCCAGCCGCAGCACATCGCGAAGATAGTGCGCGCGCGGGCCGTCGAGCGTGAGCGCGGCGCCCGAAGCGAGATCGTCCTCGACGAAGAGTCTGGGCGTCATGAGTCTTTGCCCTTCTCCCCGCGCAGGCGGGGAGAAGGTGCCGAGCGCCAGCGAGGCGGATGAGGGGCTTCCTCGCGCAACAACGAACGCTGCCGTTGCAGAAACTCCGCGAAGCCCCTCATCCGCCCTTCGGGCACCTTCTCCCCGCCTGCTTGGGGAGAAGGAAAAACGATCCCCTTCATTTCACCGTGATGGTGATCTTCGGCGACATCACCGGCGGCTGGTGCGGGATGTGGTTCTGGTCGCCGAGCAGGAGCTGCAGCGTGTGCCGGCCGGGCGGCAGGGTGATCGTCGCCTCGGTCTGGCCACCGCCGAAATGGCGATGGTTGGCATCGTTGGGCAGGTTCTCGCCCATCGGCGGCAGGGTGGCGACATCGACCAGCAGATGGTGATGGCCGGTGTCCTTCATCTCGACGCCGGCCGGCGCCACGCCCATGCCCTTGAGCCCGAAGCGCACAGTCACGGGACCGGTGATTTCCTCGCCATCCTTGGGCGTGATGAAATAGACCTGCGCGCCCGCCGGCGAGGGCGTACGCGGCAACTGCGCCAGCGTGACGCCGGCCACCAGCAAGGCCGCTGCGGTAAACAGGATCGGAATCGCACGACGCATCGCGTCTCTCCCCTGGCTCGACGATTGAGCATAGCATCACCGCTGACCATGATGGCGATATGACCGGCAACGGTTTCACCGATATCCGGCCGCGGCACTGGACGCTGCGCCTGTTGCCGGCCTGGGCGCGGCCCTATGGGCGGCTGGCGCGCTGGGACCGGCCGATCGGCTGGGAGCTGCTGCTGTTCCCCTGCTGGTGGTCGATCAGTCTGTTCGCGCCGCTGCAGAGCCGCGAGCAGGCCATCGTCTGGGCGATCTGGATGGCGTTGTTCTTTGTCGGCGCGATCGCCATGCGCGGCGCCGGCTGCACCTGGAACGACCTGCTCGACCGCGAGATCGACGCCCAGGTCGAGCGCACCCGCGATAGGCCGCTGCCCGCGCGCGAGGTCACGCCATCCCAGGCGCTGGTCTGGGGCGTGGCGCAGGCGGCGATCGGTGCGGCGGTGCTTGCCTCGTTCAACCTCATCGCCATCGCCGTCGGCCTGGCTTCGCTGCTGGTCGTCGCGATCTATCCGCTGATGAAGCGCGTGACCTCGTGGCCGCAGGTCGTCCTCGGTCTCGCCTTCAACTGGGGGGCGCTGCTGGGCGACGCGGTAGCCAACGCGCGCGTGTCTGCCGCAGCGGTCGCGCTCTATGCCGGCGGCATCGCCTGGACCTTGGTCTACGACACCATCTACGCCATGCAGGACCAGCGCGACGACGCGATCGTCGGCGTGCGCTCGACGGCGCGGCGCTTCCAGGGCGCGCCGCAGACCTGGCTGACCCTGTTCGCGACCATCGCCCTGACCTGCTTCGGCATCGCCGGCTGGCTGACCGAGCTCGATTGGCCGTTCTGGCTCGGCCTCGCCGGTGTCACAGCGCACCTCGTCTGGCAGGTCGGCATGGTGAAGCCGCACGATCCCGCCGACTGCCTGCGCAAGTTCCAATCCAATCGCATCCTGGGCTGGATGCTGCTGGCCGGCATCCTCGCGGCGCGCCTGTGATGGGGCGCGCGCCCGACGATCCCGCCGGCTTCATCCGCACCTACACGGCGCTGGGCACGCCGGCGATGGTGCCGGAGCTGAAGCTCTGGCTCGCCGCCGAGTATCTGCCGATCTGGCAGGCGACCGAGGACTGGCTGGGCAAGCAGAACGTCGATCCACCCTATTGGGCGTTCTGCTGGCCCGGCGGACAGGCGGTGGCACGTTATCTGCTTGCCCATCCCGACATGGTCAGGGGCAAGCACGTGATCGATTTCGCTGCCGGCTGCGGTGTCGCCAGCCTCGCCGCGGCGCGTTGCGGCGCGCGCCGCGTGGTCGGCAACGAGATCGATCCGGTGGCGATCGCCGCCATGCAGCTGAACGCCGAGGCCAACGGCCTGACCATCGAGACCAGCGAGAACGATTGGCTGCAGGGCCCGCCTGCCTCGCCGGACGCCGACGTCGTGATCGCGGGCGACGTTTGCTACGAGCGCGAGATGACGGTGCGCGCGATGGATTGGCTGCGCGGCCATGCCGCGAAAGGGCGGCTGGTGCTGCTGGGCGATCCCGGCCGCAACTATTTCACCGCCGATCGGTTGGAAGAGCTGGCGCGCTATGAGATCCCGACCTCGCTGCAGCTCGAGAATCGCGGTTTGCGCGAAACCACGGTGTGGCGCGTCCATCCATGACCTTGTTCACACAGTGGGCAATAAATCCGTAACTGGTCCTTAACAATCGAAACCGCTACAAGCCCTGCATCCCCTGAACCCCAAGCGGACAACCGCATGCCGTCACCGAAGCTGAAGCCCGAGGATTTTGCCAAGCTCTACGAGGGCTTCGAGGCACCGGTGTCGCGGTTCGACTGCGGCAAGAAGTGTTCACCGCTCAACAACGGCTCGCCCTATTGCTGCTCAACGCAGATGGCCGTGCCGGTGGTCGAGAAGAGCGAGTTCATCTTCCTCCAGGGCCGCACCGATCTGTGGCATCGCTTCAAGCCCTATGACGCGCCGACGCGCCAGATCGTCGCCGACCTGCATGCCGGCGCCTGTGCCGTGGAATGCAAGGGCGCCGCGCATTGCGAACGCCACAACCGCACCATCGCCTGCCGCGCCTTCCCCTTCTTCCCGTACTTCACGCGGCAGAAGGAATTCATCGGGCTCAGCGTCTACTGGGTGTTCGAGGATCGCTGCTGGATGATCTCGAACATGGGCACCGTCGAGAAGCCGTTCGTCGACGAGTTCATGGCGACCTTCGAGACGATCTTCGCCAAGGACAAGCTCGAGTTCGACACCTACGTCGATTTCTCTGCCTCGATGCGCCGCGTCTTCAGCCGCTGGGGCCGCATCATCCCGGTGATCGGCCGCGACGGCCAGCCGATGTTCCTCGACCCCTCGACCGGCGAGCCGGCCAAGCGGCGGTCGCGCGACTATCCCAAGTACGAGCCCTTCGACAGCGAAGCCCACTATCGCGCCGCGGTGAAGGAAGCCGGCGGCGAAGTTCCCAAGGAAGGGCTGAAGCCGGTCTAGACTGGCGGTCGTGTCACCCGCCTTCCGCACCGCCCTCGCCTGGGTCTTCCTGTTCAGCATGCCGGCGTTCTTCGCCGTCAATCATCTCGTCGCGCGCAGCGTCGACTTCATGACGCCGCATGCCATGACCGTGGGCCGCTGGACCTTCGCCTGCCTGTTCCTGTTGCCGTTCGTCGGCAGCGCGCTGTGGCGCAAGCGCGCGGCGCTGGGCCGCGAGGCCTGGCAGCTGCTGATCCTCGGCGCGCTCGGCATGTGGATCTGCGGCGCCTTCGTCTATATCGGCGGCCGCACCACGCCGGCGACGAATATCGGCCTGATCTACGCCGCCTGCCCCGTCGGTATCGTGATCATCGCGCGGATCTTCCTCGACGAGCGGCTGGCCGTCCCGCAGATGGCCGGCATCGCGCTCTGCCTGTCGGGTCTCCTGCTGATCCTGATGAAGGGCGAGCCGGCGCGACTGCTGGCGATCGAGTTCACGCGCGGCGATCTGTGGATCGCGGCGTCGGCCCTGTCGTGGTCGATCTACACGGTGCTGCTGAAGCGCTGGTCGAGCGCCTTCGATCCGACCGAACGGCTGACGGCCATCTGTGGCGCGGGTGCACTGGTCCTGCTGCCGATCACTCTGGTCGAAGCGGCCCTCGTCGGCCCGCCGCCTCTGGAATGGCGGACGATGGCGGTCTGGCTGGTCCTGGCCGTCGTTCCGGGTGTCGCCGCTTACGGCGCTTTCTCCTTCACCCTGCGTGAGCTCGGTGCCGGGCGCACAGCGATCTACATGTATCTTGGCCCGCTCTACACCGCGGCCATGGCCTGGATGGTGCTGGCGGAAGTGCCGCACTGGTATCATGTCGCCGGCGCGGCATTGATCCTGACCGGCATCTTCTTCGCCACCCGAGCGCCACCTCAGGCTAACGGATGACGAAGCCGTCGCAGGCGAGGAAGCCGCCGCCGCCTTCGGCCAGCAGCCACAGCACGGTGTAGGCACCGGGACCCAGCGCCTGCGTCGGCCGGAAGTCGCGCGGGAACTCGACGCTGGCATAGTTGTCATCGACCATGGCAACCGCCTTGGATTCGAGCAGCGTCGCAGCGCCGACGATGCGGGCGCGCACCAGCCGGCGCTGTCCCGCCCCGGCGTATTTCTCCCGTAGGCCGACAGCGATGGGTTGGCCGATGCGCAGCGGATTACGCGGCGCGCTCATTTGCCATTGCCGATCGATCACGCCCTGGCGATGCGGCCGACAGCTTTGCGTAGCGGCGTCGTAGCGCGGCTCCTGCGCGACGGCACCCTGCACTAGGCCGAGCCACCCCGCGAGCGCCACCACGACGACCCTGCGCACGTGAACCTCCCTTGCCTCCCACCTATACCACGCACATATCCTGAGCGCCGCCTCTGCGCGCCCACAGGGAGACCCCTATGAATCGCCGTGTCGTCCGTCTCGCCGCCGCCTTGCTCGGGCTGGCGTTCGCGTCGGTTGGGCTGAGCGCCAGCGCCGAGGAAGTCGGCGCCGCCAGCTACCGCTTCAAGTGGATCGGACCCAACGACAAGATCAAGGTCGAGGTGTTCGACGATCCCGAGGTGCCGGGCGTCGCCTGCTACCTCTCGCGCGCCGAGACCGGTGGCATCAAGGGCGCGCTGGGCCTGGCCGAGGATCCCGGCGAGGCCTCGATCGCCTGCCGCCAGATCGGCACCATCGACCTCGAGAAGGTCAAGAAGCTGCGCAACGGCCGCGAGGTCTTCAGCGCCAGCGCCTCGCTGATCTTCAAGCGCACCAATGTCGTGCGCTTCTACGACGCCAAGCGCAACGTGCTGGTCTACCTGACCTACACCGACAAGATCATCGACGGCCAGCCGCGCAACTCGATCAGCGTCGTGCCGGTGAACCGACCGATGTAGACTGGGCCGATGGGACTGATCTGGATCATCCTGGCCGCCATCGTCGTGCTCGTCGCTGCCACTGCCTTCCGCGCTCTGCGGCGACCAAAGGAAGACGTCGTCGCGGCGCCACCGCCCAAGGCCCCGCCACCGCCCAAGGCCCCGCCACCGCCCGGCGGCGAGAGACGCTGGGACATCGCGCCTGCCGGCGTCAGCGCGGGCCGCTACGCCGCCGACACCACGCGCAACGCCCAGATCGGCGCCCTGGCGGAATGGCTCGTGCGCCGCGCCTCGCGCGACACCGGCATCGATCTCACCACCGATCCCATGGCCGTCACGCGCATCGCCGAGGCCGCCGGCAAGGCCTGGCCCGAGCTGCAGGCCGAGGGCCGCGCGCGCATCACCCTGCCCTATATCGCGGCCAACCGTGATGGGCCCAAGCACGTCGATCTCACCGTCGATAGCGCGACGCTGGTCGAAGCGGCGCGCCACTGGAGGGCGTGATGGAGGTCTGGCTCGTCGCAGGTGTCGCGGTCGTGGTCGCCGTGGTCGCCTACGTGCTGCTGACCCGGCGTAGCGGCCAGGTGATCGACGCGCCGCGCCAGGCGCCTGCACCCCAGACGATCGCCGCCCCGACGACGCCGACAGGGGATGAAGATCTGAGCGCCGGCGACATGCTCACGCAGGACGGCATCGATAAGGACGATCCCCTCGTCTACTTCGCCGACTGGCTGGAGGGCGAAGCGTCGACGGAAACCAACGGCGCGTCCGAGAAGCCCGGCCCGACGCGGCGCATCGCCGACGCAGCGCGCGCTGTCATGCCGGTCATCCTCACGCAGGGTCGCGGCGTCGTCGATCTGCCCGGCCTCGTGGTCGATGCCACGGGCGGTCGCGACTTCCGCCGCGAGATCGACATCGCCCAGCTCGAGCGCGCCGTGGCCGATAGCGGCCTGTACGACGTGCATGAGCTGACCGACTGGCGCAAGGACCCGCCGCGCGTGAAGGCGCTGGCGGTCTGGCTGTCCGATCAGGTGATCGAGGACATGCCCGACGATGCCGAGATGGTCGACGACGACACGGTGCGCATCGTCGAGGCCGCGCGCCTCGCGGTCAGCGACATCGATCGCACGGGCCGCGCCGACATCGCCCTGACGGCGATCGGCACGGACGACAAGGCTCGACCCTTCGACGTTCGCCGCTCCGTCGAGGCAGGCGCGTTGCAGACCATCGTCGCGGAGTTCGAAGAGAGCGAGAAGCACACGACCCGAACCCGCACCCGCGGGCCGTAGGCCACTCCTTCTCCCCGCGCAGGCGGGGAGAAGGTGCCGAGCGCCAGCGAGGCGGATGAGGGGCTTTTTCGTGCAACGCCCGATGACGTCGCTGATGAGCCGCCGTCAAGCCCCTCATCCGCCCTTCGGGCACCTTCTCCCCGCCTGCGCGGG
>JAFAZJ010000213.1 GCA_019239835.1 Alphaproteobacteria bacterium
GTAGAGATAGCGCGGCATCGCCACGCCGATCGGCCAGCGGCGGAAGCCTGCGCTTTCGTACCAGCGGCGGTTCCACGGCGCGGTGCCGCTGGTCAGCAACGTCACGCGCGACGCGGCGATCTTCGCGGCGAAGGCCAGCACGCCGCCCATCAGCAGGCGGCCGATGCCGCGGCCCGACATCTCATAGCGCATGTAGATGTTCTGCAGCTCGAGCTCGTCGCCCTCGCGCACGACGATGACGAAGCCCAGCCGGCGGCCGGCGGCGTTCTCGACGATCAGCGCATGGCCGCGCCGTGCCTGGCCGAGGAAGAAGGCGCGGCCGAGATTGCCGGTGCGGAAGCCTGCGCCGTAAAGGCGCGAGCCGCTGCGCTTGATGGTGAAGCAGTTGCGCCACTCGCCTTCGCTGACCGCCGCGGCGCGCACGATCAGCGCGCCCACGGTGACGGCCCGCCGCTCGCCGCGCGGGCTGGGCTCGAACAGCGCGGCGATGGCCTCCGACGTGCTCAATCGCACTTGGGGCTGGGGAATTCCGTGAGGTCCTTGACCACGGCCTTCATCTCGATGCCTTCGCGCTTGAAGTTCAGGCGCGGGATGACGCCGCTGTCGAACAGCTCGTAGACCACCTCGCCGCGCTCGCCGAGCGTCTTGGAGGTCTGTTTCAGCACCCAGCGCCGGCCCTTGAGCAGCGCCGGCAGGTCGCGGACCTGGGTCGGCGCCGCCTTGCCCTTGGGCGGCTTGGGCGCCTTGGGATCGGGCGTCGCGTCCTTGAGCTCGCCGACCGTGCTGATCGGCTCACGGAAGGGCGCGGCGGAGGTCAGCTCGACCTTCAGGTCGATCGGCATCTGGAAACGCACCAGATCGACCGTCGAGGCGTACCAGGGACCGGGCTGGTTGGTCCTGAGCTGCTCCAGCAGGAGGCGGCGGAAGGTCATCGGCCCGACGGTGCCGTTGGGCAGCGACACCTCGCGCGGCACCTTGCCGACGCGCACCTGCAGCAGCCCCTTTTTCTCCGGCCCGCCGAAGAAGGCCGCACCCTCGACCGGCTCGCCGCGCGAATTGGCCATGTATTGCGCGCGATAGCCCAGCCGGTCGCCGTCGAGGCTCTCGGTGTAGTTCAGCCGCTCGTTGTAGATATTGGCCAGGTCGCTGAAGGGCTGGTCGTCACCCCGCTTGCCCTTGATGCCCTTGTCGACGGCGTAATACAACGCGCCGCCATAGCTCCACGCCTCGCAGGTGCGCGTCCAGGACTCCGACAGCTGCGCCTCGGCGGCGATGTCGCCCGGCGTCTTGTCGATGGTGATGCCGTAGGTGATCGCGTAGGCCGCCATCTCCCGCGGCTTGGGCGGCGCGGGCGGAGGTTGCTGCGCATGCGCCACCAACGCGGTGCCCAGCAGGCCAACGACACACCATCCGATCCTGTGCATGATCGGCATTGTTCTTCCCGAAGGCGGCGCAGCGGAGGGAATCGCCGCGAAACCGCCCCTCAGATGCCACGCATGGGCGCGGGGCGCAACGATCTTACGCGAATGCCTCCTCCCAGGTCCCGCGGGTCGAGGCCTTGGAATATTCGGTCGCGCGATTCTCGAAAAAGTTGGTGTGCTCGACGGCGTTGAGCATGGCGTCGATCCAGGGCAGCGGATTCTTCTCGCTGCGGAAGATCGGCTTGAGGTCGAGCTGGGTCAGGCGGCGGTCGGCGATGAAGCGGATGTATTTTTTCACATCCTCAGCAGTCATGCCCTCGACGCCGCCCATCTCGAAAGCGAGGTCGATGAAGGCGTCCTCGTGATCGACGATGGTGGCGCAGGCGACATAGATCTCGCGGCGCAACTCCTCGGTCCAGATCTCGGGGTTTTCGCTGATGAACGTGCGGAACAGGCGGATCATCGAGTTGCAGTGCAAGGTCTCGTCGCGCACCGACCACGAGACGATCTGGCCCATGCCCTTCATCTTGTTGAAGCGCGGGAAGTTCAGCAGCATGGCGAAGCTGGCGAAGAGCTGCAGGCCCTCGGTGAAGGCGCCGAACACCGCCAGGGTTTTGGCGATGTCCTCCTTCGACTCGACGTTGAAGTTCTGCATGTAGTCGTACTTGTCCTTCATCTCCTTGTAGCGGAGGAAGGCCGAGTACTCGCTCTCCGGCATGCCGATGGTGTCGAGCAGGTGGCTGTAGGCGGCGATGTGCACCGTCTCCATCGAGGAGAAGGCCGAGAGCATCATCTGCACTTCCGTGGGTTTGAAGACCCGGGAGTAGTGCTTCATGTAGCAGTTGTTCACCTCGACATCGGCCTGGGTGAAGAAACGGAAGATCTGCGTCAGCAGATGCCGCTCGGAATCGCTGAGCTTGTTGCGCCAGTCCTTCACGTCGTCGGCCAGCGGCACTTCCTCCGGCAGCCAATGGATGCGCTGCTGCGTGTGCCAGGCTTCATAGGCCCAGGGGTAATTGAACGGCTTGTAGATGGGCTTGGCGTCGAGCAGGGACATGGCGGCGGCCGATACGGACGGAGAGCGAGGTTCGGACCGCGCCGCCGTCCCTCAACTAAGAGACGGCGGTGCGACCGAGGATGGTCGGGGCCTCATTGGCAGGCGAGGCATTCCTCGTAGTTGTTGCTGTTCTCTTGGGCCATGGCGGCCAGCGGCAGTTCCGAGGAGGGGGCGTCGGCGCCGTTCTTGTGGAGAGAGGGCATCGAAACCGCCGAGCCGGCGATGTCGCCGGACACGGCCTCCGCACGCTGGATGCTCAGCGAGCGGCAGTAGTAGAGAGTCTTCACGCCGCGCTTCCAGGCCATCATGTGGATCTGGTGCAGGTCGCGTTTGTGCACGTCGCCGGGCAGGAAGATGTTGAGCGATTGCGACTGGCAGATCGACGGTGCGCGGTCGGCGGCGTGCTCGACCAGCCAGCGCTGGTCGAGTTCGAAGGCGGTCTTGTAGACGGCCTTCTCGTGGTCGTCGAAGAAGTCGAGGTGCTGCACCGAACCCTGGTTCAGCGTGATCGACGTCCACGTGTCCTCGTCGTCGCGGCCCTTTTGCGCGAGCACCTTCTGCAGATAAGGATTGCGCACGCTGAACGAGCCGCTGAGCGTCTTGTGCATGAAGACATTGGCCGCCACCGGCTCGATGCCGGGCGAGGCGCCGCCGCAGATGATCGAGATCGACGCCGTGGGCGCGATGGCGAGCTTGTTGGAGAAGCGCTCCTTGATGCCGAAATCGGCGGCGTCCGGGCAGGCACCGCGCTCCTCGGCCAGCTTCACCGAGGCGGCGTCGCAGCCGGCGCGGATGTGCTTGAACATCTTCTTGTTCCACACCTTGGCCATCACCGACTCGAGCGGGATGTTGTTGCCCTGCAGGAAGGAGTGGAAGCCCATCACGCCCAGGCCGACGCTGCGCTCGCGCATCGCCGAGTAGGTGGCGCGCTGGAAGTCGCCGCTGGCGTCCTCGATGAAGCCCTGCAGCACGTTGTCGAGGAAGCGCATGACGTCCTCGATGAACATCGGATGCTCGTGCCACTCGAAATAGGTCTCGAGGTTCAGCGACGAGAGGCAGCACACCGCGGTGCGCTCCTTGCCGTACTTGTCGATGCCGGTGGGCAGCGTGATCTCGCTGCACAAATTCGACGTCTTGACCTGCAGGCCGGCGAGCTTCTGGTGCTCGGGCAGGTTCTTGTTCACGTGGTCGATGAAGATGATGTAGGGCTCGCCGGTCTCGATGCGCGCCTGCAGGATGCGGATCCACAGGCCGCGGGCCGAGACCTTGCGCAGCGGCGCGTTGTCCTTGGGCGAGGTCAGCGCCCACTCCTCGTCATTCTCGACCGCGCGCATGAACGCGTCGGGGATGAGGATGCCGTGGTGCAGGTTCAACGCCTTGCGATTGGGATCGCCGCCATTGGCGCGGCGGATCTCGATGAACTCCTCGATCTCGGGATGGCTGACCGGGATGTAGACCGCCGCCGAGCCACGACGCAGCGAGCCCTGCGAGATCGCCAAGGTGAGCGAATCCATGACGCGGATGAAGGGCACGACGCCTGACGTCTTGCCGTTCATGCCGACCTTCTCGCCGATCGAGCGGAGATTGCCCCAGTACGAGCCGATGCCGCCACCGCGCGCCGCCAGCCAGACGTTCTCGTTCCACAGCTTGACGATGCCCTCGAGCGAATCGTCGGACTCGTTGAGGAAGCAGGAGATCGGCAAGCCGCGTTTGGTGCCGCCGTTGCTGAGCACCGGCGTGGCCGGCATGAACCAGAGATTGGAGATGTAGTCGTACAGGCGCTGGGCATGCGCATCGTCGTCGGCGTAGGCCGAGGCCACGCGCGCGAAGAGATCCTGGTAGCTCTCGCCCGGCAGCAGATAGCGATCCGACAGGGTCGCCTTGCCGAACGGGGTCAGCTTGTCGTCCCGGGATCGATCGATCACCACCCGGCCGCCGCTCTGAACCTGCACTACATCAAACACTTGGCGCCCCCGTTCGTCTTCTTTCCACAGCTGTGGACAGGACAGTTTGTGGGTTTTCGCTACATCTTGAGTGCCCGGGCCTCCCAGACACCATTAGTCGATGATACGCCCGCGTCGAGGTCTGTCACGGCGAATCTTTTACCGGTTATGTGAATCGCAAAAACAGTCTCGTAGTCTTTTGAAAAACAACGATGAAACTGCATTTGAAATTACCTTTCCTGAACCCGGAAAACACTATGTTGCATCGCACCTAAAACAAGAACAAAACGCGCTCTCGTAGGCATTTCCTACGTCGGCAACCAAATTGTCAAGATTTCCGCGCTTCGCCTGCTGTGACCGCGACTAAGCCGTTGCCGTTCAACGAAAAATGATCCCCAGAGCTATCCCCAGCACGCTCGTACCTCCCATCGCCATGATCGAGATGCAATATTGGGAGGATAGGAGCCCGCCAGTGGCTTCGACGGAGGTGCGCCATGGATGTCCGCTCATCGCCGACCGACCCGGCAATCGCCTCCAGCCTGGAAGCCGTGGCCGATCTGGCCCAACGGCGGGCCCCGGAACGCCATCTCACACCAGTGACCGCGGCCGCCTTTGCCCACACGCTCTATGGCGGGCTGGCGGCCGATGATCTGGCGGCGGCGCCGATCGCCGATCGCGCCGCGGCCGCCCTGACCTTGCTCGAGTTCGCAACCGTCCGCCCGCCGAGCGAGGCGAAGGTTCGGGTCTACGACCCGACGACGAGCAAGCACGGCTATGACGCCTCTTACTCGGTCGTCGAGATCGTCAACGACGACATGCCGTTCCTCGTCGACTCGGTGACCATGGAGATCACCGGGCGCGACCTCGCCGTTCGTCTGCTCGCCCATCCCGTGATGACGATGAAGCGCAACGAGTCAGGTGCGCTGGATCCGTTGGGCACGGACCACCGCGAATCGGTGATGCGCATCGAGATCGACCATACCGCCGAGCCCGAGGCACTGGCCGAGGGACTGCGCCTGGCGTTGGGCGAAGTGCGTCTGGCGGTCGGCGACTGGATGGCGATGCGCGCCGCGGCCGTCGAGGCGGCGCGCAACCTCGGCACGGCGGCGGGCCGCAGCGGTGCCGAGCCGCAGGCGCTGGAAGAGGCCGCGTCCTTCCTGCGCTGGGCCGAGGACAACCACTTCACCTTCCTCGGCGAGCGGCTCTATCGCTACACCGGCAATGGCGACAAGCGCTCGATCGTCGACGGCTCGGGCCGCGGCATCCTGCGCGAGCGCACCGTGCGCATGTTCGACGCGCACCCCGCCGGCGGCAAGGCGATGGCCGCCTTCGCCCGCTCGGCCGAACCGATCGTGCTGCTCAAGAGCGATCGGCCCTCGCATGTGCACCGCGCCGGCGCGATGGATGTGATCGTCGTCAAGACCTACGGTGACGACGGCAAGGTGACCGGCGAGCGGCGCTTCTGCGGCCTGTTCACCTCGTCGGCCTATCACGCCTCGCCGCGCGACATCCCGCTGTTGCGCCGCAAGGTCGCGCGCACGCTGGAGCGCGCCGGCTTCGATCCCGCCAGCCATGACGGCAAGGCGCTGCTCAACATCCTCGAGACGCATCCGCGCGACGAGCTGTTCCAGAGCGATGACGACACGTTGTTCTCGATCGCCACTGGTGTCCTGCAATTGCAGGAACGCCAGCGCGTGGCGCTGTTCACGCGCCGTGACGCGGCGGCGCGGTTCGTCTCGTGCCTGGTCTACGCACCGCGCGATCGCTACGACAGCGACCTGCGCCGGCGCTTCACCGCGACCTTGGAGCGCGCCTACGACGGCAAGGTGACCAGCTACTCGGTGACCCTGGGCGACGAGTCGGTGCTGGCACGCGTGCTGTTCACGGTGCGGCCAAGCCATCCGGAAAATCCGCTGCCAGACGACGAGACGGTCGAGCGCCAGCTCGCCGACGTGGCGCGGACCTGGGCCGACCGGCTGCGCGATTCGCTCACCGAGCGCTATGGCGAGATCGAGGCCCGCAAGCTGGCGCGCCGCTTCGGCAATGCCTTCCCGGCCGGCTATCGCGAGGCCTTCGACGGTGCCACCGGCGCGCGCGACCTCGTGCATGTCTCCGCGGCGTTCAGCGAAAAGCCGCTGGGCATCGAGCTCTATCGCCGCGCCGAGGCGCAGAAGGGCACGCTCGGTCTGAAGCTGTTCAACGCCGGCGCGCCGATCCCGCTGTCCGACGTGCTGCCGATCCTCGAGAACATGGATCTGCGCGTGCTGACCGAGACGCCCTATCGCATCGTCGTGCCGGGCGACGACGGCGGCGAGGTCTGGCTGCACGATTTCGGGCTCGAGGTCGCCGGCGGCCGCACGATCGACCCCGCAGAGGCCAGCGAGCACTTCGAGACGGCGCTGGGCGAGATCTGGACCGGCGCGATGGAAAGCGACGGCATGAATCGCCTGGTGCTGCGCGCCGGGATCGACTCGCGCGACGTCACCGTGCTGCGCGCCTATAGCCGCTTCCTGCGCCAGGCGGGCATCGCCTTCAGCCAGGACTACATGGAGCGCGCGCTGGCGGCGCATCCCGATATCGCCGCCGATCTGGTGGGCTTGTTCCACGCCCGTCTCGACCCCGACATGGGCGACGCCAACTCGTCCAAGCGTATCCATGCCGTCGATGCCGTGCGCGATGCGATCACGACCGCGTTGGAGAGTGTCACCAGCCTCGACGAGGACCGTATCCTGCGCCGGCTGCTGAGCGCGGTGAACGCCACCCTGCGCACCAATTTCTGGCGCGCCGCCGACGACGGCGGGCCCAAGCCGTTCCTGTCGATGAAGATCGACAGCCGCGCGCTCGACGAGCTGCCGGCGCCCAGGCCGCTGGTCGAGATCTTCGTTTACAGCCCGCGTGTCGAGGGCGTGCATCTGCGCGGCGGCCGCGTGGCGCGCGGCGGCATCCGCTGGTCCGATCGGCGCGAGGATTTCCGCACCGAGATCCTCGGCCTGATGAAGGCGCAGATGGTCAAGAACGCCGTCATCGTGCCGGTCGGCTCGAAAGGCGGCTTCGTCGTCAAGCGGCCGCCGGAGAGCCGCGACCGGCTGCAGGCCGAAGGGATCGAATGCTACAAGACGCTGATCCGCGGCCTGCTCGACCTGACCGACAACATCGTCCCGGG
>JAFAZJ010000281.1 GCA_019239835.1 Alphaproteobacteria bacterium
AAATCCAGTACTTCGAGGACGCCAAGTGGTGGGCGGATAACGGCGAGGCCGTGCAAAAGAAGTGGGAGGCCTTCAAGCTCAGCCTCTGACCGCGGAGCTAGATGATGCGCAGCAACGGATTCGGCTTCGTCGCACCACTCCTGGTGCTGATGATCGTCGCCTTCAATGTGCCCATCATCTACATGCTGGGTCTCGGCTTCTGGGATAAAAGCCGGGGCTTCTCGCTCGCCCCCTACGAGGCGTTGGCGGATGCCCCGGTCTACCTCAGGGTTCTGGGCAACACGCTCAGGATCTCGCTGATCGCGACGCTTGCGAACGTCGCGATCGGCTATCCGCTGGCGCACTGGATGCGCGGACTGGGCAATCGGGCGCGCATGATCGCCATCGCGCTCGTCATCCTGCCGTTCTGGGTCTCGATCCTGGTGCGGACCTATGCCTGGATCGTCGTGCTGGGCAACGCCGGCATCGTCAACCGCTCCCTGCAATGGCTCGGCCTGACCGAAGAGCCGGTACCCTTTCTCTACAACGAGCTCGGCGTCACCATCGGCATGGCCAACGTGCTGCTGCCGTTCCTCGTCCTGCCGCTGTTCGCCGCCATGATCCGCATCGACGACCGCCTGTTGCAGGCGGCCGCGTCGCTCGGCGCGCCGGCGCGCACCATTTTCTGGAAGGTGTATTTCCCGCTCACCCTGCCGGCGCTGGCGGCGGGCACCTTGCTGGTCTTCATCCTCTGCCTCGGCTTCTACATCACGCCGGCGATCCTGGGTGGCGGGCGCGTGCCGATGATCTCCAACCTGCTCGACACGTTGATCAACCAGATCCCGCGCTGGGACCAGGCCGCGGCCATCTCGACCATCCTGCTGGTCGTCACCCTGCTGATCTTCGCCGCCTATCGCCGGCTCGACAGAAGGGCATCAGGCACATGATCGGCAGCTCGCCCTGGACGCGGCGCGCGCTGGCGGCCGCCGGCATCTTCGGTCTGGTGTTCCTCACCGTGCCGCTGCTGATCGTCATCCCGATGTCGTTCTCCTCGGCGCGCGCGCTCACCTTTCCGCCGCCCAGCCTGTCGCTGCGCTGGTACGAGACGTTCTTCGGCGACCCGCGCTGGATGGAGGCGATGTGGACCTCCATCGTCATCGCGGCGATCTCCTCGGTCGCGGCGCTGCTGCTGGGCGGGCTGGCGGCCTACGGCCTGCGCCGCGGCACGTTTGGCGGACGCGACTGGGCCGAGGGCAATTTCATGGCGCCGCTGGTCGTGCCGACGATCATCGCGGCGATCGCGCTCTATCTCGGGCTCGCCAAGATCGGCCTGCTGGGCTCGTTCACCGGCCTTCTCTTGGCGCACACCATTCTCCACGTGCCTGTCGTGATGATGGTTCTGGGCGTGGCGGTCCGCGACTTCGATCTGCGCATCGAGCAGGTGGCGTGGAGCCTGGGTGCCTCGTGGAGCTATACCGCGCGCCGCGTGTTGCTGCCCAACCTCTGGCCCAGCGTCTTCGCCGCCTGGATCTTCGCCTTCATCGGCAGCTTCGACGAGGTGATCGTCACCTCGTTCATCGCCGGCAGGTACGAAACCGTGCCGAAGCGGATGTTCAACGAGCTGATTCTCGAGGTGAATCCGACGATCACCGCCGTCGCCACCTTGTTGATCGCTTTCACCATCCTGGCGCTGGCCGCCGTGGCGCTGATCCTGCGCCGCGCCGGCAAGTCGACGCTGGTCGAGGGCGTTACGGCCGGTTGATCCACTGCGCCGCAGCGCGGCGCTTGGTGTAGATGTCGCAGGTCGAGCAAGGGATGTCGGCGCGCACGCCGGCCTCGCCGCGCAGCATCGCCTTGGCATAGCGCATCTTCTCGTGGCCGAGCGCGTCCTGCATGCTCTGCTTGAACACGTTGCCGCCGAAATCGCCCCAGAAATTGCGGCAGCAACCCAGCACCTTGCCGTCCCAGTTGATCTGTGGCTCGTCCCAGAGCTGCTCGCACATGCTGGCGAGATAGGTTTCGCCGGTCTGCGCCTCCCACTCGGACCGACGCACCGCCGGCGTATCGAGCCAGCGCATCACTTCAGGTGTCACCTCGGTGGGGGCGATGTCCTCGTCCCAGCTGAGCTTGAGCTTGAAGCGCATGCCGAGCTGCGTCGCCATGGCGTGGGCGATCTCGACCTCGTGCTTGTTGTGCTCGAACAGGATCATGCGCCAGACCAGCAGCGGCTCGGCGATGCCCAGCTTCGCCTTCCAGTCGTTGATGGCTCGGATGTTCGCCAGCACCTTCTCGAGATTGCCGCGCACCCGGTACTTCTCGTAGGTCTCCTGCGTGGCGCCATCGATCGAGCACATGATCGACTCGACCCGATAGCGCACCAGCGCTTCGAGCGCCGCGGGCGAGGCCGTGTTCAGGTTGGCGCCGTTGGCGATCATGGTCGTCACGCCGCGCTCATGGGCGATGCGCAGGATGTCCGGCATTTGCGGATTCATCAGCGCTTCGCCGTAGTTCGACAGCTCGATCTCGCGCAGCTCGGGGTTGGCGTCGAGCAGGGCGGCGAAATCCTCGGCCTTGAGGAATCCCTTGCCGACATGCGCGTCGATTGCGCGATCCGTGGTCGGACAGGACGGACAGCGCAACTGGCAGAACGACGAGGCCTCCACCCGCAGGCGGATGGGCGTCGTCGTGCTGTCGATCGGCAGGGCGGTGTCGGGCATCAGCGGCTCTGCGCGTGATATTCGGCGTTGGGCATCATCTCCGTGCCATGCGCCATGCGGTTGGACATGTTGAAGAACGCCACCACGTCGCAGAGATCGTACAGGTCGCGCTCGGTGAAGCCCAGCTTGCGCAAGGCCTCACGATCAACGTCGCCGACGTCGAACGGTGTCAAGGTCAGCTTCCAGGCGAAATCGAGCATGGCACGCTGGCGCGCGGGCAGGTCAGCGACGCGGTAGTTCATCACCATCATCTCGCCCAGCTGCGGATCGCCGGAGTACTGGCGCACCGCCTGGCCATGGGCGACGAGGCAGTAGTAGCAGCGGTTGGCGCTCGACACGACGACCGCCACCATCTCGCGCTCGAGCTTGCTCATGCCCGACTCGCCCAGCATCAGCTCGTTGTACATCGAGATGAAGGCGCGGGCTTTCTTGGGGTTGGTCGAGACGGCCCGGATGACGTTGGGCACCATGCCGAGCTTCTCGACGCACTTCGCCCAGTACTTCTTGAGATCCTCCTCGGTCGGATCGGAGGAGGGGATGTCGAGCTTCCAGAGATGGGCGGGCTGCGGCATGGGGGTCCTCAACGCGTGGGCAGGCCGGGCTTCCAGCTGCGGATCGCGTCATAGGCGTCGCGCATGGGCCGGTCGAGACCATTGAATCGCACACCCACGGAGACACCGCCACCGGGGATCGCGGTCAAATTGTCGTCGAGATTGAACAGCGACAGATGCAGGCGCATGAACAGCTCGGGGGTGATGCCGATCTGCAGGGTGCGACGGATACCGCGCGGGCGGGCGAGGTTAATGTCGCTCCAGGGCAGCAGCACGTCACGGCCGAAGCCAAGCCAGACACCCTTGTTATCGACCACGATCTGCGGCGACGTCACGCGCAAGCGCCCGATGGCGCGAACGGCGTAGTAGAGCAGGCCGGCGGTGCACAGGCCCAGCCATACAAGCCGGCCGGTATCTAGCCTGTCCGAGTTCACCAGCAGCCATATCACCGCCATGATCGGCAGGATGACGCCGATCGCGGCCAGGGTAACGTGGAAGGTCTGGCTGAAGCGGATCTCGAGACGCTCGCGCTTGGCCATCAGCCGCACTGCGCGCGTTGGCGCAGCAGATGGTCGGCCAGCACGCAGGCGATCATCGCCTCGGCCACCGGCGTGGCGCGGATGCCGACGCAGGGATCGTGGCGGCCCGTGGTGCGGATCTCGATGTCGTTGCCGTGACGATCGACGCTGCGCACCGGCGTCAGGATCGAGCTGGTCGGCTTCACCGCCATGCGTGCGACGATGTCCTGGCCCGAGGAGATGCCGCCCAGGATCCCGCCAGCATGGTTGGCGAGGAACGTCACCTTGCCGTCCTGCATGCGCATCTCGTCGGCGTTCTCCTCGCCGAAATGAGCTGCGGCGGCGAATCCGTCTCCGATCTCGACGCCCTTCACGGCGTTGATGCTCATCAGAGCGCGCGCGATGTCGCTGTCGAGCTTGTCGTAGATCGGCGCGCCGAGGCCGGCGGGCACGCCGGACGCGACGACCTCGATCACCGCGCCCACGGAAGAACCGCGCTTACGCACATCGTCGAGGTAGCCTTCCCAGGTCTGTGCCGCCTGCCGATCGGGGCACCAGAAGGGATTGTCGCCGATGGCGCCCCAATCCCATTTCGAGCGATCGATCTTCTGCTGGCCCATCTGCACGACGGCACCGCGAATGGTGATCGACTCGCCGAGGATCTTGCGCGCGATCGCGCCGGCGGCGACGCGCACCGCCGTCTCGCGCGCCGATTGGCGGCCGCCGCCACGATAGTCGCGCACGCCGTACTTCTTCAGGTAGGTGTAGTCGGCGTGGGCCGGGCGGAACTGGTCCTTGATCGCGCCGTAGTCCTTGGAGCGCTGGTCGACGTTCTCGATCAGCAGCGAGATCGGTGTGCCCGTCGTGACGCCCTCGAACACGCCCGACAGGATCTTCACCGCGTCCGGTTCCTGGCGCTGCGTGACGAAGCGCGAGGTGCCGGGGCGGCGCTTGTCGAGATGGGCCTGGATGTCGGCTTCGCTCAGCGGGATGCGCGGCGGCGCGCCGTCGACGACGCAGCCGATCGCCGGGCCATGGCTTTCGCCCCAGCTCGTGAACCGGAAGAGATGCCCGAAGGTGTTGCCAGCCACTCTCAGTCCTTGAAGTCGGCGAGCAGCTCGCCGAGCTGCGGCGCCGAGGAGGTCTTGATCATGCCGACGACGTGATAGCCGGAATCGACATGCATCACTTCGCCGGTGACGCCGCTGCCGAGATCCGACAGCAGGAACAGGGCGGCGCCGCCGACCTCTTCCGTGCTGACGTTGCGCTTCAACGGCGAGTTCAGCTCGTTCCACTTCAGGATATAGCGGAAATCGCCGATGCCAGACGCGGCCAGGGTCTTGATCGGGCCGGCCGAGATCGCATTGACGCGGATGCCGAGGTCGCCCACGTCGGCGGCGAGGTAGCGCACGCTGGCCTCGAGCGCGGCCTTGGCGACACCCATGACGTTGTAGTGCGGCATGACGCGCTCGGCGCCGTAGTAGGTCATGGTCAGCAGGCTGCCGCCCTTCTTCATCCGTGGCACCGCGCGTTGCGCGACCGCGGTGAAGGAGTAGCAGCTGATGTCCATGGTCATCGCGAAATTGTCGAACGACGTGTCGAGGTAGCGACCCCTGAGCTCGTCCTTGTTCGAAAACCCGATGCTGTGCACCACGAAGTCCAGCTCGCCACCCCAGCGCTTGTCGATCTCCGCGAAGGTCGCGTCGATGCTGGGCTTGTCGGCGACATCGCAATGCACGACGAAATCGCAGCCGATCGACGCCGCGAGCGGGTCGAGCCGGCGCTTCAGCGCATCGACCTGGTAGGTGAAGGCGAGCTCGGCGCCGTGGTCGTGGAGCATCTTGGCGATGCCCCAGCCGATGGAGCGGTCGTTGGCGACGCCCATGATCAGGCCCTTCTTGCCGGCCATGAGCTGCGTCGGCGCGGTCATACGGAAACCTCTGGAATCGTTTCGTATCAGGTCGTTGGTGTCGTCGATTGCGACGCTTTTTCAACAGGTTGTGTCAGCTTGTAGCGGGCGGCCCGGGACCCCGCAAGGGGATCGGTCCGCCAACAGGGACAATCAGCCACTGGTTTCCCGGCTGCTGTCGCGGCCATAGTCCGCGCCATGAGCGAGCCCAGCGACGATCCGTGGCAGAGCTTTGGCGCCTGGTTCGCCGAGGCCGAGAAGAGCGAACCCAACGATCCCAACGCCTTGGCGCTGGCGACGGTTGGCGCCGATGGCATGCCCTCGCTGCGCATGGTGCTGCTGAAGGGCTGGGACCGCGACGGTTTCGTCTTCTATACCAACTACGAGAGCCGCAAGGGCGCGCAGCTGCTGGATCACCCCAAGGCGGCGCTGCTGTTCCACTGGAAGTCGCTGCGCCGCCAGGTGCGCATCGAAGGGCCGGTCAGCAAGACGACGCCGGAGGAGGCCGACGCCTATTTCGCCACGCGCCAGCGCGGCAGCCAGATCGGTGCCTGGGCTTCGGCCCAGTCGCGGCCGCTGGAGAGCCGCTTCGCGCTAGAGAAGAAGGTCGCGGAGTATGGTGCCAAGCATCTGATCGGCACCGTGCCGCGTCCGCCGCATTGGTCGGGCTTCCGGGTCGCGCCGCTGATGTTCGAGTTCTGGCGCGACATGCCGTTCCGGCTACACGACCGCAAGGTCTTCAAGCGCCCGGACGTCAGCGCGCAGACATGGCACACCGAGAAGCTCTATCCCTGAGGCCGATGATGGCCGGCGATGAGCGCGTCCGCCTGGTTCGTGCCGCCACCTATGCATCGACGGCGGTGGCGCTGACCCTGCTCGGTGCGAAATTTGTCGCCTGGATGCTGACCGGCTCCGTGAGCCTGCTGTCGTCGCTGATCGACTCCGCACTCGATCTGCTGGCCTCGGCGATCACGTGGTTTGCCGTGCGGCACGCCGCCGATCCGGCCGATCGCGAGCACCGCTTCGGCCATGGCAAGGCCGAGGCGTTATCGGCCCTGGCCCAGGCGGGATTCATTCTCGCCTCGACGGTCGCGCTGATCTTCGCCGCCGGCGAGCGGCTGTTGCTGCCGCATGTCCTCGCCCGCGAGGAGGTCGGCATCGCGGTCAGCGTGTTCTCCATCGTCCTGACCGCTGGCCTGGCGCTCTTCCAGCGCCATGTCGTGCGGCGCACCGGATCGGTGGCGATCACCGCCGACGCGCTACACTATCGCTCCGATCTGCTGATCAACATCGCCGTCGCCGCCGCACTCCTCATCACCATGCGCTTCGGCATCGTATGGATCGATTCGGCCATGGCGATCGTGATCGCGCTCTATTTGCTGCTGGGCGTGCGCGCGATCCTCAAGCAGTCGCTCGACATCCTGATGGACCGCGAGCTGCCGCGGGCCGATCGCCTGCGCATCGAGGCGATCGTGCGTGCCCATCCGGCATCGCGGCATCTGCATGGCCTGCGCACGCGCACCTCAGGCCTGACACGTTTCATCGAGATGCACGTCGCCTTCGATCCGGATCTGTCGCTGGCCGTTGCGCACCGCTATGGCGATGAGATCGAGGCCGCGATC
>JAFAZJ010000089.1 GCA_019239835.1 Alphaproteobacteria bacterium
GCGCTTGGGCGAGCTGGCGCGCAAGGACGCCAAGGCACTGCGGCGCGCGCTGCGGACGGCTTTGGGCGAGGACGAATGAGCCGATGCTGATCGTGGGACTGACGGGCTCCATCGGCATGGGCAAGTCCACCGCCACGCGTTTGCTGCGCAGCATGGGCGTGCCGGTCTACGACGCCGACGCCGCCGTCCATGCCGTCCAGGCGCCGGGTGGCGAGGCGCTGGCGCCGATCGAGGCCGCCTTCCCGGGCTCGGTCAAGAACGGCGCGCTCGACCGCGCCGCCCTGGGCGCCAAGGTCTTCGGCGACCCGGCGGCACTGCGCAAGCTGGAGAGCATCGTCCACCCCATAGTAGGGCGTCGTCAGCGCGCCTTCCTGAAGAAATGGGCCTCTCGCGGCGCCCCGATTGTCGTGATCGATGTCCCGTTGCTGTTTGAAGGCAGCGGCCACAAACGGGTCGACGCGACGATGGTCGTCAGCTCTCCTTACTTCCTGCAAAGACAGCGCGTGCTGGCGCGCCCCGGCATGACGGCGGAAAAGTTCGACGACATTCATCGCCGCCAGGTGCACGACAGCATCAAGCGCCGCCGGGCCGATTTCATCCTGCCGAGCAATGGCGGAATCGGGCCGACTCGCGCCGCTCTACTCAAGGCTCTGAAGGAACTACGCAGCCGCAAAGGCAAGTTCTGGCCCGGCCGGCCCCATTACGAGCGACGGATGGCCCAGATCGCCCACTCCCGCAGAGGCCGCCCCTTATGAGCCGCGAGATCGCCTTCGACACCGAGACCACCGGGCTCGACCCACGCGCCGGCCACCGGCTGGTCGAGATCGGCTGTGTCGAGCTGATCCACGGCATGCCCAGCGGCCAGTCCTGGCACATGTACCTCAATCCCGAGCGCGACATGCCGGACGAGGCCTTCGCCATCCATGGCCTGTCGGTCGACTTCCTGCAGGACAAGCCGTTGTTCGGCGAGGTCGCGGAGGAATTCCTTACTTTTGTCGGCGACGCGACGTTGGTGATCCACAACGCGGCGTTCGACATGGGCTTCATCAACGCCGAGCTCGACCGCGTCGGCCGACCGGCGCTGGGCAATGCCTTCATCGATACCGTGAGCCTGGCGCGGCGCAAATTCCCCGGCCAGCGCAACAGCCTGGATGCGCTGTGCGAGCGCTTCGGCATCGACAACACGCACCGCACCAAGCACGGCGCGCTGCTCGACGCCGAGTTGCTCGCCGAGGTCTATGTCGAGCTCAACGGCGGTCGCCAGCGCGGCCTCGACCTCGCCGCCTCCAGCACCAGCGTCACCGTGCAGGTGGGCGAAGGGTCGGTCGCGGTGAGCATCGTGCGCGAAGTGCGCGCGCACGCGCCGACGGCGGACGAGCTGGCGGCGCACGAGGCGTTCCTGAAGAAGATCAGCGAGCCGATCTGGCTGAAGTGACGTCTGTCATCCCGAGCGCAGCGAGGGATCTTTCAGCAGCGAAAAGTTCCCTCGCTATGCTCGGGATGACAGGGTGCGTTGCTACGCGTGGCCCACCGGCGCGTTGCCGGTCTGCGCCATCTGCTGCTGATAGAGCGCGGCGAAATCGACCGGCTGCAGCAGGAGCGGCGGCAGTGCCGCCTGGCTGAGCGTCGCGGTGACGATGGCGCGGGCGAAGGGGAACAGCAGCATCGGCACGTGGATGCCGATGATCGGCCCGATCGCCTCCTGCGGCACCGCGCCGACGCTGACCACGCCGGCATAGACCAGCTCCATGACGAAGATCGGCTGACCCTGGCTGTCCTTGCCGTCGAGCTCGACCGTCATCGACACCTCGAACGTGCCCTGCTGCTCGAGATTGCGCGCATCGCAGCGGACGTTGAGGCTGTACTGCGGCGGCGCGGTGAGCTGCAGGCTCTGCGGCGCGCGCGGGTTCTCGAACGACATGTCCTTGATGTACTGGCCGTGGATGGTGATCGGCGCCTGGCCGGCGGCCGGCTGGTTGATGTCGCTCATGTCAGGTCTTCCTGCGCTGGGGGCGCGGCCCGCGTAGCACGCGCCGCCCGGCCGGTACAAGGCAAGCCGCCCCGAATAGACATGCGATCTCTGCGGCTATTGCGCTTGCCCGGCATGGCCGCGGGGCAGAAAATGACACTGCCATGTCGCGTCCCCTCGTCGGAATTTCCGCCTGCCGCCGCCTGATCAAGGCCTGGACCATCCACACGGTGGGCGATCGTTACATCAAGGCCGTGATCGAGGCCGTCACCGCCACCCCGATCATGCTGCCGGCCGTCGGTGTCGGTGATCAGGGTCTCGACCTCGATCGCATCCTCGATGCCGTCGACGGCGTGCTGCTGACCGGCAGCCCCTCGAACGTCGAGCCGCTGCACTATGGCGGACGCGATCCGCGCCCGGGCGTCGCTGCCGATCCGGCGCGCGATTCGACGACCCTGCCGGTGATCCGCGGCGCCGTCGAACGCGGCATCCCGCTGCTGGCGATCTGCCGCGGCATCCAGGAGGTCAACGTCGCGCTGGGCGGCACCTTGCATGCGCATGTCGAGGAGATCCCCGGCCGCATGGACCACCGCTCGCCGCGCGTCGACAGCCTCGAAGCGAAGGTCGCGCCGGCGCATGCCATCGACATCACCGAAGGCGGCCTGCTTCAGCGCATCACCGGCTTGCGCCACGCCGAGGTGAATTCGCTGCACGGTCAGGGTATCGACAAGCCGGCACCCGGCGCACGCGTCGAGGCCGTGGCGCCCGACGGCCAGGTCGAGGCGATCAGCATGCCCGATTCGCCGGGCTTCATGCTGGCGGTGCAGTGGCATCCCGAGCATCGCGCGCTGGAGAATCCGCTGTCGCGCGCCATCTTCCACGCCTTCGGCGACGCCTGCCGCGCCCGCATGGCCGCCCGCTACGGCCAGCCACTGCGCGCCGCAGCGGAGTAGCGACCGGCCCTCACCCTGAGGAGCGCGCCAGCGGCGCGCGTCTCGAAGGGTATGCTACACACCGATTGCGTTGCCCATGCTTCGGGACGCCCGCTGCGCGGGCTCCTCAGCATGAGGTATCGCGCCAGGGATGGAGCGCTCCATGACAGCCGAGCCCGCGCGCACCGGCGCCAATGCCCGCCGTGATTTCTATGAACGCATCGGCGCGCTCTCGATGGCGCCGCTGTGGGAGTCGATGCACCAGCTGGTGCCGCCGTCGCCGGCGCCGAAATACGTGCCGGCGCACTGGAGCTACGAGCAGGTGCGGCCGTACCTGATGGAATCGGGATCGCTGATCACCGCGAAGGAAGCGATCCGCCGCGTGCTGATCCTCGAGAACCCGGCGCTCAAGGGCATGGCCTGCGCGACGCCGACGCTCTACGCCGGCCTGCAGCTGATCCTGCCGGGCGAGATCGCGCCCAGCCATCGCCACACGCAATCGGCACTGCGCTTCATCGTCGAAGGCGAGGGCGCCTACACCGCGGTCGATGGCGAGCGCACCATCATGCGCGAAGGCGACTTCGTCATCACGCCGTCCTGGACCTGGCACGACCACGGCAACGATTCGTCGAAGCCGATGGTCTGGCTCGACGGCCTCGATATCCCGATCGTGGCGATGTTCAACGCCGGCTTCGCCGAGAACGGCACCGAGGACGAACAGGTCGTGACCCGGCCCGAAGGCGACTCCGACGCGCGCTACGCCTCGGGCTTGCTGCCGGTCGATCACAAGCCTGCGCGCCAGGCCTCACCGATCTTCAACTATCCCTATGCGCGCACGCGCGAAGCGCTGGCGCGCATGGCGGCCGCCGGTGCGCCCGATCCGTGCCACGGCCACAAGCTGCGCTATGTGAACCCCGCCTCCGGCGGCGCGCCGATCGCCACCATGGGCACCTTCATGCAGCTCCTGCCCAAGGGCTTCG
>JAFAZJ010000253.1 GCA_019239835.1 Alphaproteobacteria bacterium
TCGCCTCATCCGTCGCGCTGGGCCTCGCGCCGGCGATCGTGCGGGCGCAAGGGACCTGGCCCGACCGGCAGGTGCGTTTCATCGTGCCGTTCCCACCCGGCGGCGGCACCGACACGGTGGGTCGCATCATTGCCGACCAGCTCGGCAAGACTCTTGGCCAGACCTTTGTGATCGACAACAAGGGTGGTGCGGGCGGCACCGTCGGCACGGTCGAGCTCGCGCGCGCGGCGCCCGATGGCTACACCGTGGGCATGATCACCGTGGGCTCGCACGGCATCTTTCCGACGCTGTACGCCAAGCTGCCGTTCGATCCCGTCAAGGACTTCACGACGATCTCGATGTTTGCGTCGCTGCCCAACCTGCTGGCGCTGCATCCCGCGGTGGCGGCCAACACCGTGGCTGAGCTGATTGCACTGCTGAAGAAGAACCCCGGCAAGTACACGTTCTGCTCGTCCGGCGCGGGCACCTCGCTTCATTTGAGCGGCGAGATGTTCAAGCAGATGGCCGGCGTCGACATGTTGCACGTGCCATACAAGGGTGGCGGGCCGGCGCTGATCGACCTGCTGGCCGGCCAGGTCCACATGATCTTCGGCAACGCGCCCAGCACCTGGCCGCTGGTCCGGGAACGCAAGCTGCGCGGCATCGCCGTGACCTCGCCGGAACGCTCGAAGATCATGCCCGACATCCCGGCGATTGCCGAGACGGTGCCGGGCTTTGCGGCCACCTCATGGTATGGCCTTGCCGGGCCGGCCGGCGTGCCGCAGCCGATCGTCGATCGCCTGGAGGCGGCGTTGCGCGAGATCCTTGCCAAGCCCGAGGTGATCAAGCGCTACGAGGATCTCGGCACCGACATCCCACCGCTGGGCAAGGCCTATCTCGACAAGTTCTACCCGCAGGAGATCGCGCGCTGGGCGCCGGTCGTGCGCGCCTCGGGCGCCCGCGTGGAATAGCGCGCCGATTCCCTGGAAAAATGCGACGCTATCCACCGGCGTTCCGCAGGGAACAGCCGGCGGGTCGGCATCGGCGCTAAAGAGGGCGACATGAAACTGCTGAGCTTCAGAGCCGAAGGCAGGGCGCTGTATGGCGCGCTGGTCGGTGACGGCGTGGTCGATCTGGCCGATCGCGTGGGCGATCGGTATCCGACCCTGCGCGCGGCGCTGGCCGGCGGCGCGTTGGCCGAACTCGACCGCATCGCTCGCGGGGCACCGCCGGACTATGCGTTGAAGGACATCGCCTACGATCCGGTGATCACCGCGCCGGACAAGATCCTGTGCATCGGCCTGAATTACCGCACGCATGCCGCCGAGATGGCGCGCGAGCTGCCGGCGAACCCCAGCGTGTTCTCGCGCCTGCATAATACCCTGGTGGCGCATGGCGACACACTGCCCCGGCCGCGTGCCTCGACCAATTTCGATTTCGAGGGCGAACTGGCGGTGATCATCGGCAAGGGCGGCCGGCACATCCGCGCGGAGGACGCGCTGAAGCACATCGCCGGCTATAGCTGCTTCCTCGACGGCTCGGTGCGTGACTTCCAGAAGCACTCCGTCACCGCCGGCAAGAACTTCCCGCGCACCGGGCCGCTGGGGCCATGGATGACGACATCAGACGAGATTCCTGATCCGACGACCCTGACACTGGTGACGCGCCTCAATGGCGCCGAAGTGCAGCGCGATACTACCGATCATCTGATCTACTCGATTCCCACCCTGATCCAGTACCTTTCGACCATCACCCCGCTGGAGCCCGGCGACGTGATTGCCACCGGCACGCCGCATGGCGTCGGCGCCGGGCGCACGCCGCCGTTGTGGATGAAGGCGGGCGATGTGATCGAGGTTGATATCTCCGGTATCGGCGTGCTGCGTAACACCGTGGTTGACGAGACGTAGCCATGCCGAGAATTGACGTTGTCGAGGGGGAGGCTCACGCCATGTCGCAGGCTGTCCGCAATCTCACCGCAGGTGTACTCCTCAGCCTGGCCGCGCTGGGCGCGATCCAGCCGGTAGATGCCCAGACTAGTCAGCGCGTCGCCCTGGTGCTGGGCAACGGCGCCTACACCGTCCAGCAGCCGGTGCCGGCCTGCCCGGCGGCGGCTCGCGCGGTGGCCGACCGACTGCGCGCGGCGGGCTACGACGTCGTCGATCGCAACGACGTGAGCGGTGGCGGCTTCGACGCGGCGCTGGCCGAATTCAGCGGCCGCCTGGCCAAGGCGCCCGGCGCCGGCGCCTTCGTCTATGTCTGCGCCCGCGGCGCCAGCCTAAACGACCGCGCCTTCCTGCTGCCGATCTCCGCCACCCTGGAGCGGCCGACCGACCTCTTCACTCAGGGCGTGCTGGTCAAGGCGATCTATGACGCGCTGGTGCGCAACAATGCCGGTGCCTCGGTCGTGGCGCTCGATGTGATGCCGCCGGCGGGCACCAAGCCGACCGGTTTCGACACCGTCGCGCAGAGCGCGACGTCGGATGGGCTGGCGGCGATCACTGTGTTCGAGGCGTCGCCCGGGCCGGCCGGCACGCCGTTGTCAGCGGCGATCATCGCCACCCTGGGCAGCGCGACGATGATCGAGAACGGCGCGCTGCTGACCACCGTGCAGGAACGCATCGGCGGGACCTCGGCCACCTCGGTCGCCGTGGTTCGCCAGCCCAAGACGGCCGGCCTGATCGTCGGCCGTCCGCCGGCACCGCCCGCGCCACCGCCGACTCCACCGGTGGCGACGCCGCCGGCTCCGCCCACACCGCCTGCGCCACCGCCTCCGGTCGCCACCCCGCCCGTGCCGCCTGCGCCGTTGCCGCCTGGCGTGACCATGCCGGACGAGGATCTGATGACGCTTGAGAATCGCCGGCAGATGCAGCAGGCGCTGAAGCTGCTGGGCTATTACAATGGGCCACTCGACGGCGTGTTCGGACCCGAGACGCGGGCCGCGATCCGCCGCTTCCAGATGCAGGTCATGGCGGAGCCCACGGGCCGGCTGACGCCTCAACAGGCCAGCCGCCTGGCCACCGTCCACTAGCCGGGGGAGTACGTCGTCATGGGACTCAAGGCCAAATTCAACATCGTGATGGCCGTGGCCTTCCTGATCGGGCTGGGGCTTGCAGCGTTCCTCGCCAACCAGGCGTTGCGCGAAGGCGGCCGCCAGCAGGTGCTGCGCGACGCCAGCATGATCATGGCGCAGGCCCAGGCCGTGCGTGGCTACACCGCGACCGAGGTCGAGCCACTGCTGCGCGAGCAGATGAAGGCGCGCTTCCTGCCGCACTCCGTGCCGAGCTGGGCGGCGCAGACCGTGTGGCGCACCATGCTCAAGCAGTTCCCCGACTACTCCTACAAGGAGGCGGCGCTCAATCCGACCAACCCGGCCGACCGCGCCGCCGACTGGGAAGCCGACATCATCAACCGCTTCCGCGACGATCCCAAGCTGACGGAAGTCGTCACGACGCGCGACACGCCGACCGGCGCGGTGCTGGTGCTGGCCAAGCCGCTACGCATCACCAACCCGGCCTGCCTGCTGTGCCACACAACCGCCAAAGAGGCGCCGCAGACCATGGTCGACCTCTACGGGCCCAACAACGGCTTCGGCTGGAAGCTCAACGAGGCCATCGGCGCGCAGGTCGCCACGGTGCCGCTGGCCGTGGTCGACAAGCAGGCCGACCGGCTGCTGCTGCTCTATGTCGGTGCGTTGGCGGCGGTGTTCGCGGTGGTGATCGTGCTGCTCAACGTCATGCTGCACTTCATCGTCGTGAAGCCGGTGCGCCAGATGTCGTCGGCCGCCAACGACATCAGCCTGGGCAACATGGATGCGCCCGAGGTCGAGGTGAAAGGCCGAGACGAGATCGCCTCGCTCGCCGAATCGTTCAACCGCATGCGGCGCAGCCTCGCCAATGCCATGAAGATGCTGGGTAGCTAGTCACGATGTCATCGCCTTCAGGGCCACGCAAAATCGGCCGCTACATCATCGAGTCGACACTCGGCAAGGGCGCCATGGGCGTGATCTATCTCGCCCATGACCCGATGATCGACCGGCCGGTGGCCCTGAAGCTGGTCAACACCGAGCTGCTCGAGGGCAAGGACCGCGAGGGCTTCGTCGAGCGCTTCCAGCGCGAGGCGCGGGCCGCCGGGCGCTGCGCCCACGGCAACATCGTGGCGATCTACGACTTCGCGCTGCACGACGACAATCCGTACATCGCCATGGAGTTCGTCGCCGGCCGCAGCCTCATGCAGGTGCTGGGCGGCGGTGGCCGCATGCCGATGGACGCCGCAGTGATGGTCGCGCGCCAGATGCTCGACGCGCTGGCCTGCGCCCATGGCCACGGCGTCGTGCACCGCGACATCAAGCCGGCCAACGTGCTCTTGACCGCCGATGGCCGCGTGAAGGTCACCGATTTCGGCATCTCCCGTGTCAGCGGCTCGTCGCTGACCCAGACCGGGGCGCTGATCGGCACGCCTAACTACATGTCGCCCGAGCAGGCGCGCGGCGAGGAAGTCGACGCGCGCAGCGATCTGTTCTCGACCGCTACCGTTCTCTACGAGCTGTTGACCGGCGAGCGACCATTCCCGGGTCGCAGCTTCCACGAGGTCACCTATCAGCTGCTCTACGGCGAGCCCGAGCCGCTGTCGAAGCACCTGCCCGAGGCGCCGCCCTCGCTGGTCGCGTTCATGACCCGGGCACTGTCGCGCGATGCGGCGCAGCGCTTCGAATCGGCCGAGGCGATGAATGCCGCGCTGGCCGCCGCCGCAACCGGCCAGGCGCCAGTTTCGGCCGCCGGACTGGCCGCCACGGTCATCGGGCAGTCGGCAGCGACGGTGATCAGTCCGCATCTGCGCGAGATCGAGCGCAAGCTGGCGGCCTATGTCGGGCCGATCGCCGGTTATCTCGTACGCAGTGCCAGCGGCCGCACCACGTCGATCGAGGAACTGTGCCGCAGCCTCAGCACCAGCATCGACAAGCTCGACCAGCGCGAAGCCTTCCTGCGCGACGCGCTGCAGGCCTCCCGCACCGGCACCAGCCGGGCGGGCACCACCATCGCATCGACCATGGTGATGTCCTCGCCTGGCTCGGGAGCCGCGACCGTCGCGCAGGCCGACATCGATCGCGCCCAGGCCGAGCTCGCGCGCTATATCGGCCCGATCGCCACCTTGCTGATGCGCCGCGAGCGGGCGGCGGCGAGCAGTGCGGAGGATCTGTGGCAGCGCCTGGCCAAGCACATCGACAAGCCGGCCGACCGCGAGACCTTCCTGCGCAACCGCGCGCCGCGTTGACCAGCGGAATCCCTTTCCATCCGCGTGTTGCCGACGCTCCGGTCGGCCCCTAGCATCCCGGACGTAGAAGCGACCGAGATCGCACGTTGGGAGGAATTGACGACATGACGGAGTTTGGTTCGCCGGTTCGCCGGCGGTTGCTGTTGGGTGGTGCATTGGCGGCGCCGATGATCGCCTCGGGCATCGCCCGCGCGCAGGACAACTGGCCCAATCGGCCGGTGCGCTACATCAACCCGTTTCCGGCGGGCGGCGCCACCGACACACTCTCGCGCCTCTACTGCGCCAAGATGACGGAGCTGACCGGCCAGCAATTCATCGTCGAGAATCGCGGCGGCTCGGGCGGCGATGTCGGCGTCGACGTCGTCGCGAAGTCGGCGCCCGACGGCTACACCATCGGGCTGGGCGGCATCGCCAGCCACGCGATCTCGCCGACCCTGAAGAAGGGTCAGCTGCCGTTCGATCCGGAAAAGGACTTCACCTTCGTCACCCATCTGTGGTGGCTGCCCAACATGCTGGTGGCCAATCTCGACCTGCCGGCCAAGACCGTCCCCGAATTGATCGAGCTCACCAAGAAGAACCCCGGCAAGTATTCCTACGCCTCGGCCGGCAACGGCACGACGCTGCATCTGAGCGGCGAGTTGTTCAAGCAGCTGGCGGGCGTGAACATGCTGCACGTGCCTTATCGTGGTGCCGCGCCGGCGATGATCGATCTGCTGGCTGGCCAGGTGCACATGATCTTCGACAACATCCCAGGCTCGCTGGCGCAGTTCCGCCCGGGCAAGGTGCGCGGCTTCGCGGTGACCAGCAAGGAGCGCAGCCAGGTGGTGCCGGACATCCCGGCGCTGAGCGAATTCCTGCCCGGCTTCGACATCAAGTCGTGGACCTGCCTGTGCGGCCCCGCCAAGCTGCCGCCGGCCATCGTCGAGCGCATGTCGAGCTTGAGCAAGAAGGCGCTGGAGGGCGCCGACCTGATCAAGTCCTACCTGGAGCAGGGCGCCACCGCCTGGTGGTCGAGCCAGGCCGAGGTCACGGCCTACCGCGCCAGCGAGGAGAAGCGGCTGGCCGAGATCATCATCAAGGCCGGCGCCAAGGTCGACTGACGGCTAAGGCTCTGATTTTCCTCGATCTATCGCCGTTTGACTCAGGCGCGGCGATGCGTATAGTCCGCGCCTTCTTCCGGAGAACGTGGATCGGTGCCTTGTGCGTCGATCCCGCCCGGGTGCCCGGCACCCGACCAAGGCCTATCCGGACAAACGTGTGACGAAGGAAAACCGTTCGTGAGCAAGCGCGAATCGTCGAAGTACAAGATCGACCGACGCCTCGGCGTCAATCTCTGGGGCCGTCCGAAGAGCCCGATCAACAAGCGCGAGAGCCGTCCCGGCCAGCATGGTGCCAAGCGCACCAAGCCGACCGATTTCGGCACGCAGCTGATGGCCAAGCAGCGCATCAAGGGCTACTACGGCAACGTCAGCGAGCGCCAGATGCGCCGCTACTACGCCGAGGCCATGCGCCGCCGCGGCGACACCGGCGAGAACCTGATCGCCCTGCTCGAGCGCCGTCTCGACGCCGTGGTCTATCGCATGAAGTTCGCCGCCACCGTGTTCGCCTCGCGCCAGCTGGTCAGCCACGGCCATGTGCGCGTCAACGGCCGGCGCGTGAACATCGCCTCCTACCAGGTGCGCGACAACGACGTGATCTCGCTCGGCAACAAGGCCAAGGACCTCGCCGTCGTCATGGAGGCGACCCAGCTCGCCGAGCGCGACGTGCCGGAGTACATGCAGGTCGACCACAAGGACATGAAGGGCACCTACCTGCGCGCGCCCAAGCTCTCCGACGTGCCCTATCCGGTTCAGATGGAACCGTCGATGGTGGTCGAGTTCTACAGCCGCTGATCTTGTCGTCCATCATCGGACGCGCGAACCCCGGGCCGAGCGCCCGGGGTTTTTCGTTGGCGACTCAGCGTGGCGCCCGCATGCGCGCGACGATCACGCGACCTTCGATCCCCGCCGATACGGTGCCACGCTTCTTGATGTAATCGACGACGTGCTGGGTCACCAGCAGCGCATCGCTGGTGCCGACCAGCGTGCGCGCGCCGACCAGCGCGGTGTAGCCGTCGCCGCC
>JAFAZJ010000097.1 GCA_019239835.1 Alphaproteobacteria bacterium
CGGAAGGCCCCATCTCGCTCTTTGCCGGACGGATCCTGCCGTTCGACGAAAAGGCCGCGATGGTCTGGAGTCGGCTGATGGCCGAGGGAACGCAGCGCGGCCGCTCGCGTAGCGCGCTTGACATGATCATCGCCGCGATCGGCGAGGCCAATGATTGCGTCGTAGTCACAGCCAACGAGAAAGATTTTGCGGGCCTGCCGATCATCAACCCTGTTCGCAGCTGAGGTCCGACGCGGCGGTTACGCCTGGTCCTGCCAATCGTAAGCCAGCGGCGCTTCGCGGAAAGCGAAGCGATCGACGTGACGTGCCAGGGCGCCCTTCAGCGCCTCGAGCTGGCCCTCGGCGCTCGCCTCGATGCGGCAGTCGAGGCCTGCGCCATCGGCTTGCATCGTCAAGGTCGCATCGCCCGGCCAGTCGGCGCCGCGCGCGTTGCGCGGAAAGGTCACCGTCGCGTGCGTCGGATCGAAGGTGACCGGAAGATTGTGGCTCCAGTGCTTGCAGAGCTGCTGGAGGTAGCGGCTGCCGTTGGGCGTCGGCACCCGCACCGTGCTGGCGTTGGCCATCAGAGCCGTTCGATCTTCTGCGCCGCCTCGTCGAGGATCGCCGCCGCCTTGTGCAAGGTCTCGCTGTCGACCTCGTCGCGCATGATGCGGTAGCGCAGCGCGGAGCGCAGGTTCTCCATGGCGCGGCGGATCGGCCCGCCGTCGGTGCGCTCGCGCACGCTCGCCAGTTCCCGCAGCCGGGCCAGCAGCGCCTCGACCTCAGCCTTGCGCCGCGTCAGCTCCTCGTTGCCCTCGGTGGTGATGGCGAAGGATTTGCGCGCGCCGCCCGACTCGGCCTCGGCGATCTGGCCCATGTCCTGCAGCAGGGTCAATGTCGGGTAGACGACGCCGGCGCTGGGCACGTAGGTGCCGCCGGTCAGCTCCTCGATGGCGCGGATCAGGTCGTAGCCGTGCCGGGGCTGCTCGGCGATCAGCTTGAGCAGCACCAGGCGCAGCTCGCCCGAGTCGAAGACCCGCTGCCGCCGCCCGCCGCGCTCACCGCGCTCGCCGTCGGAGCGGCCCCAGGCACCATGCCCGAAGCCGTGACGGCCGAAACGGCCGATGAAGTGAAGCCGATGCCCGCAGTGTTCGGCCGTATGATGAGAGTGTCTAAACATAACCTAGTCCTTTCTGGTTATGTCTAAGATATATCTTGATCGTACTTAAATGCAAGAGGGCCGAAGAGCCCGACCATCATTTTCTCAGCTTCGGATCAAACCCGGCTACGCCCCCGCACGACCTTGCATCTCCGCCGCGGCCGCGGATGCGGACGACGCAGCGCTCGGCTGCTGCTGCTCGTTCTTGGCCAGATTCTTGACCGTGGATTGCGCTGCGCCCAGCGATTGCTCTGTCGTCGCCGGCTGCGACGGTGGTGTCACCACGACGCGGCCCTCGTGCGGCGCCTTGATCCCTTGAGACAGCTCCTTCGCGAGCTGCGCCGCCTGCTGCTTCGGATTTGGCGTCGCGCCGCCTCGCTGCTGCACGACGTGAGCCGCCTCGTGCGCCGCAGTGTGCAGGTCGGGCGAGCCTGCGAAGGCGATCTTATTGCCTTGCGAGTAGGCACCCGCGCCCACTGCCCGGGACGCCGCAACCGATTGGACGTCGCTATGCGCCTGGATGCTGCTGAGATCATGACGGCCAAAGGACGCCTCCATCGCGTCACGATGCGGCAGCGGCGTGGCCTTGCTCTGCGCGCCTTTGGCGCCTTCGAGACCCGCCATCGCCGAATTGATGCGATCCGCCATCTGGCCGTATGGCCCTTTCTCGATTGACATCAGTTCCCCCACCCCAATCATTTCTGCACGCCAACTGAATACTCGTTCGCGCGGTTTCGCAATCCCTGCTTGCGGGGCGGAAATGAACTGGGGCTCAGTCGCGCTAGAATCCGGCCGGCCGAGCGCTGAATGCAGCCGCCTGCTCCAAGGCACTGGCGGCGCGGAAGACCGTCTCCTCGTCGAAGGCGCGGCCGATGAACTGCAGGCCCAGCGGCAGACCGTCGGTGTCGAAGCCGACCGGCACCGAGATGCCGGGCAAGCCCGCCATCGACGCGGGGATGGTGAACATGTCGTTGAGGTACATGGTCACCGGATCGTCCATCTTCTCGCCCGCCGGGAAGGCGGCGCTGGGCGCGGTCGGCGTCAGCAGGACGTCGCACTGCTCGAAGGCCTGCTTGAAGTCGCGCGCGATCAGCGCCCGCACGCGCTGCGCCTTCTTGTAGTAGGCGTCGTAGTAACCGGCCGACAGCACGTAGGTGCCGATCAGCACGCGGCGGCGCACTTCGGCGCCGAAGCCGGCGGCGCGCGTGTTCTCGTACATTTCAGGCAGGTTGTTGCCCGGCACGCGCAGGCCGAAGCGCACGCCGTCGTAGCGCGCGAGGTTCGACGAGGCCTCGGCCGGCGCGATGATGTAGTACGCCGCCAGCGCGTACTTGGTGTGCGGCAGGGAGACGTCGACGACGGTGGCGCCCGCCGCCTTCATCATGTCGATGCCGCGTTCCCACAGCGCGTCGATCTCCGGCGGCACGCCATCGGCGTGGTACTCGCGCGGGATGCCGATACGCAGGCCGCGCACGTCGCCGGTGCAAGCGGCGGAAAAGTCCGGCACCGGCAGCGGCGCCGACGTCGAGTCCTTGGGATCGTGGCCGGACATCGCCCGCAGCAAGAGCGCGGTATCTTTGACCGTATGTGCAAAAGGTCCGGCCTGGTCGAGCGAGCTCGAGAAGGCGACGACGCCCCAGCGCGAGCAACGGCCGTATGTGGGCTTGATGCCGACGATGCCGCAGAAGCTTGCCGGCTGACGGATCGAGCCGCCGGTGTCGGTGCCGGTCGAGCCAGGCGCCATCCGTGCGGCAACCGCCGCGGCCGATCCGCCCGAGCTGCCGCCCGGCACCAGTGGCCGATTCTCACCCATGCGCTTCCACGGATTCTCGACGCCGCCGAAGTAGCTCGTCATGTTCGACGAGCCCATGGCGAACTCGTCCATGTTGGTCTTGCCCAACATCGTCGCGCCGGCCTTCCACAGATTGGCCGTGATCGTCGATTCGTAGGTCGGCGTGAAGCCCTCGAGGATTTTCGAGCCGGCGGTGGTCTGCACGCCCTCGGTGCAGAACAGATCCTTGATCGCCAGCGGAATGCCTTCGAGCAGGCCGACCTCGCCGCGTGCGCGGCGCGCGTCGGAGGCCTTGGCCATCGCGATGGCCCGCTCGGGCGTCTCGACGACGTAGGCATTCAGACGACGATGCTTCTCGGCCTGGGCGATGAACGCCTCGGCGAGTGCGACCGAGGTGGTCTCGCCCTTGGCGAGCGCGGTGCCCATCTCGGCGATGGTCAGGTCGGTGAGCGCGGCCATGGCCTACTCCACGACCTTGGGGACCGTGAAGAAGCCACCGGCGTTGGGTTCGGCCGGGTCGAGATACACCGCACCGCCGGGCGCATTGGCCAGCACCTTGGCGGCGATGCCGCCGTCGGTGACCACGTCCTCGCGCATCGGCAGGGTGATGTCGGAGACGCTGGCCAACGGCTCGACGTTGGCGGTGTCGACCTCGTTGAGCAGCTCGATCCAGCTCAGGATGCCGCTGAGCTCGCCGGCCAGGCGCGCCTGCTCTTCCTCCGGAACCTTCAGCCGGGCCAGCCGGGCGATCTTCGCCACGGTCGCCGCATCGATCGACATGTACGGAACTCCGCCATCAGGGACGGCCTGCACCTAGCGGTTTTGATGCGATCCGTCCAGCCGGGCGGCGGCGCCACCGCATAAGCTTAGATCTCACATTGCCTGCAGAGATTTTTCCCTGTATTTATAACATACTATCCATCGAAATTACGGTACATGCCCCGCCTGCTCCGGACCTGCCTGCCGTTGGCAATTGCCGCAGCGCTCTGCCTGCCGAGCCCGGCGGCCGAGGCCCAACATCGGCGTCAGGCGCCCGCCAAGCCGGCGCCCCAGGCCAAGCATGGCCCGACCCCACCGCCGATCGCCTGCGCGCCCACGCGCCTGGTCGGCCTCGATGCCGGGCAAGCCAGATCAATCAATTTCTGGCTCAAGGGGCAGGCGCAGCCCGGTTTGGTGTTGCACGTCGAGTTCTCCTGCAAGGTCGACCGCACGCGCATTGTCGTTGGCCTGTCGCACGCACCGGCAGACAAGGAGAAGGACGAGCCCACCAAGCATACAGTGTACGTGCTCGACCTCTCGCTCGATCCGCCGCCGGCGCGCCTGCTGCGCAGCAACGCGATCACCGAACCTGTCGTGATCGTGCGACCCGGCGGCGGCATGTCCCTCGTCTTCGGCGAGGCTGTGACCGAGAAGGGCATCGCGCTGCGTGCCTTCCGCGCCGTCGATCTGGCGTCCGCCAGCATGCAAACGCTGTTCGCCCTGCCGGTCGGGGGCAGCTGTGGGCCCGGCGGACCGGAGCGCATCTTGATCTCGGCCGAGGCCGCTTTGGTCGATGTCGGCGACAACGGTCCCTACGGTCTCGCCATCGGCCACGAGGACAACGACTGCAAGACCGGCAAGCCGGACAAGCGTACCGACACCTTCGTCGCCGTGCCGGACGGCTTCGAGGAATTGAAGTAACCTGCGCTCATGAGCCGCCTGCTGTTCCTGATCCATGGCATGTGGGCCACGCCGCACACGTGGCGCCACTGGCGCGGCTACTTCGAGCAGCGTGGCTGGCACGTCGTGGCGCCGCCGCTGCGCCATCACGAGAACGCGCCGCTCGAGCCGGCCCATGGGCTGGGCACCACCTCGCTGCTCGACTACGCCGCCGATCTCGAGGCACGCCTGCGCCACCTGCCTTCACCGCCGGTGATCGTCGGCCACGGCATGGGCGGGCTGCTGGCACAGATCCTCGCTGCGCGCGGTCTCGCCTCCGCCTCGGTGCTGCTCTGCCCGACACCGCCGGCGGCGCTGGGCCTGCGCCGGCCCAGTGCCTGGCGGCCGCTGATCCGCAGCCAGATGCGCTGGGGCTGGTGGCGCTCACCGCATCGCCCGGCCTTCGCCACGGCGATGCACGGCTTCTTCAACACCTACTCAGACAAGCTCGAGGCCGGCCGCGAGTTCGCGCGCCTGGTCCACGATTCAGGCCGCGCGCTGTTCGAGATCGCCTATCCCTTCCTCGACAAGGCCGGCCGCGCCGCGCATGTCGATCCCGGCGATATCACCACGCCGATGCTGGTGATCGGCGCCGGCCGCGATCGCTTCCTGCCGCCGGTGATCGCCCGCGTCGTGGCGCGCCGCTACGCCCACGTCGCGGTCCATCACGAGTTTCCCAACCAGGGCCATTGGGTGATCGGCCAGCCCGGCTGGACCGATGTCGCGGGCATGGTCGAGGACTGGATCGGCCGCGCGGTCAACCCGCCCGACATCGAGCTCAGCGACCTCGAACGCCGCCGCGCCTGGCGCGCCTCGATGCTCAGGCGTTGAGCGACGATCCGCTCGCGGCGTTCATCGCCGCCCTGCCGCGCGAGGGGCGGCTGCTCGGCCTCGACGTCGGCAGCAAGACCATCGGCCTTGCGACATCCGACGCGCTGCGCGGCATGGCGACGCCGCTGTCGACCATCGCGCGCACCAAGTTCACCAAGGACGCGGTGAAGCTGGCGGAGATCATCGCCAAGGAGGCGATCGTCGGCCTGGTGATCGGGCTGCCGCTGAACATGGATGGCACCGAGGGGCCACGCTGCCAATCGACGCGCCAGTTCGTCGCCAACCTCGCGGGCCTGGCGCCGCAATCAGGCGTGCGTTTCGCCGATCTGCCTGTCCTGCTGCAGGACGAGAGGCTGTCGACCGCCGCGGTCGAGCGCACCATGGTCGACGACTACGACATGAGCCGCGCGCGCCGTGCCGAGCGCATCGACGCCGCCGCCGCCGCCTGGATCCTGCAGACCGCGCTCGATCGTCTCAGGAACGCTTCGCGTCAGTCGACGTAGTTATCATTCCAGGGCGGCCGCCCGGAGGATGCCATGACCGACGACAAGTTGAACGCCATCGCCCAGCAATTGATGCGCCGGCGCGTCGACGAGCTCGACGATCTGGAGAAGCGCGTCCTGAAGCACATCATGGACGACGCCCATATCAGCCGCGATCTCGAAGCCGAAGATGACGATCCTGCGCGCAGGGCCACCACCGGCGAACGCATCGCCGACAAGGTCGCATCCTTTGGCGGCTCGTGGGCCTTCATCCTGCTCTTCCTCGGCTTCCTCCTCGTGTGGTGCGCGGTCAACACGCTGTTGCTGAGCAAGGACACGGCGTTCGATCCCTATCCCTACATCTTCCTCAACCTGATGCTGTCGATGCTGGCGGCGCTGCAGGCGCCGGTCATCATGATGTCGCAGAACCGCCAGGCGCTGAAGGACCGCGCCGCCGCACGGCACGACTACGAGGTCAACCTGAAGGCCGAGCTCGACCTCATGGCGCTGCATGACAAGCTCGACGAGCTGCGCGAGAAGCGGCTGGCCAAGCTGATGCAGCAGCAGGAGGAGCAGCTCGAGATCCTCAACCGCGTGGTCTCGACCGTCTGCCCGAAGGCCTGACCGCCGGCGCATTCACCGCATCGATCGGCAATATCCAGCGACATGCCGTGACAAGCCGGCCGCCGGTGCGATACGACTCGCTGACATGATCGGTGCGTTCTTCACCCTCGACACCCTGATCGGGCTGGCGCTCGGCTACCTGCTGGGCTCGATCCCGTTCGGCCTGCTGCTGACGCGCGCGGCCGGGCTGGGCGACATCCGCTCGATCGGCTCGGGCAATATCGGCGCCACCAACGTGCTGCGCACCGGCAACAAGAAGGTCGCCGCCGCCACGCTGCTGCTCGATGCGCTCAAAGGCGCGGCTGCGGTGATCATCGCCTTGATGGTGATCTTCTCGCCGTTCGCCGCGCTGACCGCGGGGCTGGGCGCCGTGCTGGGCCATTGCTTCCCGGTGTGGCTGAAGTTCAAGGGCGGCAAGGGCGTGGCCACGACGCTCGGCGTCCTGTTCGCGCTGTCCTGGCCCTTTGGCGTCATCGCCTGCCTGCTGTGGCTGCTCTTCGCCGTGCTGTTCCGCATCTCCTCGCTCTCGGCGCTGCTGGCGCTGGCGACGACGGCGCTGCTGGCGTGGCTCGCGGCGGCCGCGGTGCTGGGCCGCCTCGCCATGGCCTTCTCCCCGGTACCGTTCGCGATCATCGTCACGCTGATCGTGGCGTTGGTGATGGCCATGCATCACCAGAACATCGGCCGCCTGCTGGCCGGCACCGAGCCCAGAATCGGCGCCAAGAAATAGTCCTCACGGAGTTCCCCATGTCCTCGATCGATCATGTGGCGCTGGAGAAGCGCGTCGATGCCCTGTTCGCGAAGTACGCCCGCGCCGGTTCGCCCGGTGCCGCGATCGGCATCATGCGTGAGGGCGAAATCGTGCTCGCCAAGGGCTACGGCGAGGCCAGCGTCGAGCACCGCGTGCCGATCACACCACGCACGGTCTTCCGCATCGCCTCGGTCACCAAGCAGTTCACCGTCGCCGCCGTGCTGATGCTGGCGCGCGAGGGCAAGCTCAAGCTCGACGACCCGCCGCAGAAATACCTGCCCGACCTGCCGGCGCTGCCCAAGCCGGTCACGCTCGACCAGATGGCGCGCAACAACAGCGGCTGGCCCGACTTCCTCGAGCTGTTGCGCCTGGGCGGCTCCAACCTCGAC
>JAFAZJ010000113.1 GCA_019239835.1 Alphaproteobacteria bacterium
CAGCCCACCGACGCCGATGTCGCTGGCTTCGAAGATCTCGATCGTCGTCTTGCCGCCGAGCTTGCGCACGGCGCCGACGAAGCCGCGGGCGTCGGGATCGGCGAAGTGCTTGAGCACCGCGGCCTTGTCGCGCCAGTGCTCGACGAAGACCAGGCGCATCGGGTTCTCGGCGTCGATGTGTGTGGCGTGGTGCAGGCAGCCGTCCTCGCGGCGCGAGCGCTGGCTGTGGGCGACGCTGTGCGCGCGGAGCTCGTCGATGGTCGCTGGCGAGGCGAGGATACTGCCGGTGATCAGGATCATGGCGTACCGCTAGCGGCTGGGATGCATTGAATCAACCGCAACGACGCGCTTAACTGCGGCCAAGGACAAAAATCGTTGGGAGGATGCTGACATGATGCGCCGGTCCATCGCCGCCGCCCTGCTGCTGATCGTGACGTCGGCCGCCGCCATGGCCGCCGACTACCCCGCGCCCAAGCAGGGCATGTGGGTCGCGCGCGACTTCAAGTTCCATACCGGCGAGGTCATGCCCGAGCTGAAGCTGGGCTACACCACAATCGGCGAGCCTACCGGTCAGCCGGTGCTGGTGCTGCACGGCACGACCGGCTCGGCGGCGAGCATGCTGACCACGGGCTACGCCGGTGAGCTGTTCGGCGCCGGCCAGCCGCTGGATGCGAGCAAGTACTTCATCATCATTCCCGACGGCATCGGCCATGGCCGCTCGTCCAAACCGTCCGATGGTCTGCGCGCGAAGTTCCCGCGCTACAATTACGACGACATGGTCGTGGCGCAGTACCGGCTGGTGACCGAGGGCCTGGGCGTGAAGCATGTCCGGCTGGTGACCGGCAACTCGATGGGCGGCATGCACACCTGGCTGTGGGGCGTGAAGTATCCCGACTTCATGGACGCACTGGCGCCGATGGCCGCGCAGCCCACCGCGATGTCGAGCCGCAACTGGATGATGCGGCGCATGATCGTCGATTCGATCCGCAAGGATCCGGCGTGGAAGGACGGCAACTACGAGACCCAGCCGCAGGCCTTCCGCACGGCGGCGGTGTTCTTCGCCATCGCCACATCGGGCGGTACGCTCGCCTACCAGCAGGCGGCGCCAACCCGCGCCGAGGCCGACAAGTTCCTCGACGCGCGGCTGGCCGAGCCGACCAAGGCCGACGCCAACGATTATCTCTATCAGTGGGAATCGTCGGGCGACTACGACGCCGCGCCCGGGCTGGAGCGCATCAAGGCGACGCTGCTGGCGATCAACGCCGCCGACGACGAGCGCAATCCGCCCGAGACCGGGCTGATGGACGCCGCGCTCAAGCGAATCAAGGGTGGCAAGCTATTGCTGATCCCCGCCAGCACCGACACGCGCGGCCACGGCACCACGGGTATGGCGAAGTTCTACGCTCAGGCGCTCAAGGAGCTGCTCGCCAGCGCGCCCAAGCGCGGTTCCTAATCCCTACCTTCCCCCGCCAGCGGGGGAAGGTAGTCAGTCGGGATCAGCGCGACGGCCGCTTGAAGGCGCGGCGTGCGCGTTCGACCTTGGCGTGGATTGCGCAGTCCTCGGCGTGGTCGTTGACCAGGCCCATCGCCTGCATGAAGGCGTAGACCGTGGTCGGGCCGACGAAGCTCCAGCCCTGCTTCTTCAGTGCCTTCGACAGCGCAATCGATTCGGCTGACGTCGAGACGGTCTGCGGTGCCAGCCGCTTCTCGGGCTCGAAGCGCCAGACGAAAGCGGCCAGCGAACCTTCCTGTTGCACGAGCTCGCGGGCGCGGCGCGCGTTGTTGATCACCGACTCGATCTTGCCGCGATGGCGCACGATGCCGGCATCCTTCAGCAGACGCTCGACGTCGCGCGTGCCGAAGCGGGCGATCTTCTCGATGTCGAAATCGCGGAAGGCGGCGCGGAAGTTCTCGCGCTTGGCGAGGATGGTGCGCCAGCTCAGGCCCGACTGGAATCCTTCGAGGCAGAGCTTCTCGAACAGACGGCGATCGTCGCCGACGGGAAAGCCCCACTCGGTGTCGTGATAGGCGAGGAACTCCGGCGCGGCGCCGGACCAGCGGCAGCGCGGCTTGCCGTCGGGACCCTCGATCGTGGCGCTCATGTCCTGAGCGTCCAGCGCGCCAGCACGTCGTGGCGGCCCAGCCCGACCAGGCTGTTCACCAGCACGAACTCACGCACCGTCCACGTCACCGGCTCGATCGGCCGCTCGGCGATGCGCTGGCGGTCGTAGAGCAAGGTGATGTGCGGCGTGAAGAAACGCCGAGGCTGCCAGCGCCCTGCGAGCGTCTTGCCGAGCGCCTCGCTCAGCACGCGATGCAGGATGCGCAGGCCGATGACGCCATCGTCGCCCAGCAGCACCAGCGGATTGTTGTCGTGCGCGCCGCGCAAGCTGGTGAGACGATCGAAGGCGGCGACGAAGGCGGGCATCGCCACCATGTCGCCCGCTTCGCGCGCCGGCGTCACGACTGCGTCCCACAGCTCCGGGAAATTGCCGATGTGGTGGATGGTGACGTGACGGCGCTCGATCGGAATCGCGGGACCGATGAGTCCGCTCTTTGCGCGCACGCCGTCGATCAACGCATCCACCGGACTTGCGGTGAGCGCATCCATCTGGGCAAGGAAGAGCAGCTTGTTGGTCCAGGGATGGGTTTGCGACAGCGCCGACATGGGAAGCCCTTCAACTGCAGCTTGTATGGATTGATGTTCTCATTTCGTTCCATATCGTTCAATGGCGGATGCTGTGGATAACGAGCAGCTGGCGGCCCGCCTGCGCGAAGCCGTGGCACAGCACCGGCAGGGCGACCTCGCGCAGGCATTGGCCGGCTACGATTCGATCCTCGCAACGGCGCCCGACTACTTCGACGCGCTGCACCTGAAGGGCGTGATCGCCGCGCAGCAGAAGCGTCACGACGAAGCGGTGGCGTTGATGCGCCGCGCGCTGTCGATCAAGCCCGACCACGCCGGCGCCCATGGCAATCTCGGCGGCTTGCTGTTGCGGTTGGGCCGGGCGGAAGAAGCGCTCGCCTGCTTCGACGCGCTGATCGCATTGCAGCCCGAGCTCGCCGCGGCGCAGGGCGCGCGGGCCAACACGCTGCACATGCTGGGCCGGCTCGACCAGGCGGTGTCGGCTTACGATCGCGCGCTGGCGCTGAACGCCGATGACACCGAGGGTTGGTACAACAGGGGCAACGCGCTGCAGGCGCTGGGCCACGCGCGCGAGGCGCTGGCGAGTCACGATAGGGCGGTGGCGCTGCGGCCCGACCACGTCAACGCGATCTACGGCCAGGGCAACGCGCTGCAGATGCTGGGCCGGCACGAGGAGGCACTGGCGCGCTACGATCAGGCGATCGCGCTGAGGAGCGATCACGCCGAGGCGTGGAGCAGCCGCGGCAATGCGCTGAGACGCCTGGGCCGGCTCGAGGACGCGCTGGCGAGTCACGACCGCTCGCTCGCGCTGAAGCCCGACAACGCCGACGCGCAGTACAATCGCGGCACCGTGCTGCGCGCGCTCGGCCGGCCCGATGAAGCGCTGGCGAGTCACGATCGCGCGCTGGCGCTGAAGCCCGATCATCCCCGCGCGCATGGCAGTCGCGCCAATGCGCTGCGTGATCTCGGGCGCTTCGAGGAGGCGCTGGCGAGCTATCAGAGCGCGCTCGCGCTGATGCCCGATCACGCCGACACCTGGAGCGATCGGGGCACGGCGTTGCAAGGCCTGCTGCGTCTCGACGAGGCGCTGGCGAGCTACGAGCGCGCGATCGCACTCGATGCCCGACATGTCGATGCGCACTGGAACCGCGCGACGGCGCTGTTGCTGTCGGGCGATCTCGCGCGCGGCTGGCGCGAGTTCGAATGGCGCTGGCGCACGATGACCAAGGGCCGGCCGGGATCGTGGCTGGGCGAAGCGAAACTCAGGGGACGCAGCATCGTGCTGCGCAGCGAGCAGGGTTTGGGCGACACGGTCCAGTTCGCGCGCTACGCGCCGCTGGTGATGGCTGAGGGTGCGCGCGTGATCCTCTCGGTGCAGGCGCCGCTGCGCCGCCTGATGGCGAGTCTCGATCCCGAGATCGAGGTGGTCGCCGCGGGCGAGGCGGTGGCGGAGCTCGACTGCCCGCTGATGAGCCTGCCGCTGGCCCTGGGCACGACGCTCGACTCCATCCCGGCTCCGCCACGCTATCTCGCCGCCGAGCCCGATCTGGTCGAGGCGTGGCGCGCGCGGCTACCCACCGGCAAGCGACGCATCGGCCTGGTGTGGAGCGGCAATCCCAACCATCGCAACGACCGCAATCGCTCGCTGTCGCTGGCGACGCTGGCACCGTTGTTCGAGATCGATGCGCATTGGATCGCGCTGCAGAAGGACGTGCCCGCGCGCGACGTCGCGACGCTCGATCGACTGTCGTTGATTCGTGTGGCCGATCAGCTCGGCGACTTCGCCGACACCGCGGCGCTGATCGAGGCGCTCGATCTGGTGATCGCGGTCGACACCAGCGTGGCACACCTCGCCGGCGCGCTGGGCAAGGCGGTGTGGATCCTGCTGCCGTTCAGCCCGGATTGGCGCTGGCTCACCGCGCGCGAGGACTCGCCGTGGTATCCCAGCGCGCGGCTGTTGCGGCAGACCACGCCGGGCGACTGGGCCGGCGTGGTCGACCGGGTGGTCGAAGCGCTTGGTTAGCGCGCAATTCGCGAAGACCGAATCGATCTGTCATCCCGAGCGCAGCGAAGGATCTTTCAGCAGCGTAAGGATTCCTCGCTTCGCTCGGAATGACAGGACACGTCAGCTCTTGGGAATCGCCGCCGGATCCATCCAGAAGGGCTCCCAGACGTGGCCGTCGAGATCGGCGAAGCTGCGCTGATACATGAAGCCGTGATCCTGCGGCGGGTTGATATCGGCGGTGCCGCCCTGCCCGGCTGCAGCCTTGCAGATCGCATCCACCGCATCACGACTGTCGAACGTGAGCGCGAACGCCGCCTCGCTCGAACCCGCCGCCGGGATCGGCCGCTTGGTGAAGGTCTTCCACTTGTCGTGGGTCAGCAGCATCACGTAGATCGCCTCGCTCCACACCATGCAGGCCGCGGTCGCGTCGGTGAATTGCGGGTTGTTGGTGAAGCCCATGGCCGCATACAGCGCCATCGACTTGGGCAGGTCCTTCACCGGCAGGTTCACGAAGATCATCTTTGCCATAAGCCCTCTCCTTGATACTTAGGTATTGACCTAAGTGTTGGTCGGGCCTATGTCAAGGCCATGGACGATGTTTTCCGCGCCCTTGCCGATCCGACCCGCCGCCGCGTCGTCGAGGCGCTCTGCCAGCAGCCGGCCTCGGTCAGCGAGCTCGCGGCGCCGTTCAAGATGGCGCTGCCCTCCTTCGTCGAGCATCTCAAGGTGCTCGAGGGTTGCGGCCTGGTGTCGTCGACCAAGACCGGCCGCGTGCGCACGTATCGCCTGGCGCCCGGACGATTGCGCGAGGCCGAGGATTGGCTGGGCCAGCAGCGCCGCATCTGGGAACAGCGGCTCGACCAGCTCGATGCGTATCTGATGAAGCTGAAAGCAGCACAGAAGGAGTCCGGGACATGAGTGCGTTCGAGATCGACCCCAAGCTGGATCTGCGCCTCGAGCGTGTCGTCGATGTGGAGCCGGCGCTGGTCTGGGCCTGCTGGACCCAGCCCGAGCACATCGTGAAGTGGTTCACGCCATCGCCATGGCGCACCAAGTCGGTCGAGATCGACCTGCGTCCCGGCGGCCGCTTCAACAGCGTGATGCTGTCGCCCGAGGGCCAGGAGTTTCCGAATCTCGGCTGCCTGCTGGAGGTCGTGCCGCAGCGTCGCCTGGTTTTTACAGACACACTGCTCGAAGGCTTCCGGCCCTCGGGCAAGCCGTTCTTCAGCGCCGTGGTCGAGATCGAGCCCGAGGGCGCCGGCGCCACGCGCTACACCGCCACGGCGATCCACGGCAGCGAGGAATCGCGCCAGCAACACGAGGCGATGGGCTTCCACAACGGCTGGGGAGCAGCCCTGGACCAGCTTGTGGCCCTCGCCCGGACGCTTTCAGCCTGACTGCGCTTTCCCGTTGATAATATTGATGTTACTATGAACTAAGTCTGCCGGACTAAGTCCATAGGAAACGTCATGCGCACGGTCAACATGCACGATGCCAAGACGCAGCTGTCCAGGCTCGTCGAACAGGCCGCCAAGGGCGCGCCGTTTGCCATCGCCCGGGCTGGCAAGCCGCTGGTCAAGGTGGTGGCGCTGGGTCCCGACGATGCCGTCGGCCAGCGCCGGCTCGGCTTTCTCAATGGCGAGATCGCGGTGCCTGATGACTTCGACCGCATGGGTGGCGGAGGCAGCCCGTGAGGCTGCTGATCGACACCCACCTGCTGCTGCGTGCCGCCGGGGAGCCGCACAAGCTGTCGCCGGCCGCAAGGCGCCTGCTCGACGACGCGGGCAACGAGCTGTGGTTCAGCCCGGCCAGCCTGTGGGAGGTGGCGGCCAAGCAGGCGTCCGGACGGGCCGATCTGCGGGTCGAGCCGCGGCGTCTGCGGCGCGAGCTGCTGGCCCATGGCTGGCAGGAACTGGCGATCACCAGCGAGCACGCGGTGGCCACCGCCGATTTGCCGCCGGCGCTGCGCGACCCGTTCGATCGCATGCTGATCACCCAGGCCACCGCCGAGGGCCTGACCCTGGTGACGACGGACCCGGCGGTGGCGCGGCAATCGGCGCGCGCGCGGCAGGTCTGAGCGCGTCATCGCCCGCGAGTCGGGAGGACATGCCATGGCCATTCTGCGCAAGGCGACGCCCGAGCGATTGAGCGCCTTCTCCGACGGCGTCTTTGCGGTGCTGATCACGGTGCTGGTGCTGGATCTGCGGCCGCCCGAGCATCCGACGTTCGAGGCGCTGCTGGCGCTGTGGCACACCTGGCTGAGCTACGCGCTGAGCTATCTGTTCATCGCCATCGTCTGGGCCAATCACCACTACCTCATGCGCTACGCCGAGGAAGCCGGTGCGCGCCTGCTGTGGTTCAACTTCGCGCATCTGTTCGCGATGTCGTTGCTGCCGTTCTCGACCGGCTGGATGGCGGTGAGCAAATTGGCGCCGCAGCCCGTCGCGTTCTACGCGCTGGTCTTCTTCCTCGTGAACGCGACGTACATCGCGCTTATCTGGGAGCTGATCCATCGCGGGCCGGATCATCACGTCACGATCCGCGTGCGCAAGACGATGCGCTGGCGCTCGCTCGCGACGCTCTGCCTGTTCGCCGTCGCGGCCGCGATCGCGCTGAAATATCCGCTGGTCGGGCTCGGCGTCTGCGCCTGTTGCCTGGTCGTCTATCTCAGGCCGGAGCCGCCGGAAATCGGCTAGGAACCCCACGGCCATGCGGCTGTTCTGCGGACATGACGCTGCGACCGCGGCGCTATGCCAACAGCGTGGTGCCGCACATCTATGTCCGCGATGCGGCCGAGGCGGTGGCCTTCTACGGCAAGGCCTTCGGCGCCCGCGAGGTGTTTCGCATCTCGGCGCCGGATGGACGCATCGTGCACAGCGAGCTCGTTGTCTGTGAGTCGACCGTCATGCTGGGCGATCCGGATGACCGGCTCTACGACGAGCCGCGCCGGCTGGGTGCGTGCACCAGCAGCCTGCACCTCATGGTTGACGACAACGCCGCGGTGCTGGCGCGCGCCGTGGCCCATGGCTGCGAGCAGGTCCAGCCGCCGACCGACATGTTCTATGGCGCAAGTTCCGCCAGCGTGCGCGATCCGTTCGGCCATGTCTGGGTGCTGCTGACCTGGACGGAGGATCTGTCGCCTGCCGAAATGCAACGGCGCGGCAAGGCGGCGATGATCTAGCCGACAGTCTGCACCGGCTTGACCGCACCGCACGGGCCGGACGCTATCGCCTGCCGCGGCGATTGACCTGCTCGCGGCTGTAGCCGGCCATCGAGGCGTAGCCGCGCACGATCGCCTCGCGCTCGGCGAAGCTGGCTACCGCCTCGACGTCGTCGAAGCCTTCGGGCGCACGCTGCTCCACCAGATCGATCACGCCCTCCGGTCCGCCGCGGCGATTGCTGTGCACGATCGACGCGGTGGCTGGCCGGCGCTCGGCATCGTAGGCGGCGAAGGCCTCCTCGACTGTCGAGCGCGCCGCGAGATGGCGGGCGAGCGCGGCGGCATCGAGGATCGCCTGGCTCGCGCCATTGCTGCCGACCGGGTACATCGGATGCGCCGCGTCGCCCAGCAGGGTCACGCGGCCGAACGACCAGCGGTGCAGCGGGTCGCGATCGCAGTTGGGATACTCGTAGAACGTCTCGGTCGCGCGGATGATGTCGGCGGGCTCGACGAAGTCCAGGCGGAAGCTGCCCTCGACGAAGTCCAAGGCGTCCTGCAGCCGGCCGACGCG
>JAFAZJ010000160.1 GCA_019239835.1 Alphaproteobacteria bacterium
CGACCCCGTGCGCCGGCAGGCGATCAAGGACGAGGTTGCCGCCAACCACGAGTTGGTCAAGGCGGCGGGCGGGTTGCTCGTGATCGGCACCGAGCGCCACGAGAGCCGTCGCATCGACAACCAGCTCCGCGGCCGGTCGGGTCGTCAGGGCGATCCGGGCGCATCGAGCTTCTTCCTCTCGCTCGAGGACGACCTGATGCGCATCTTCGGCACCAACCGCATGGAGGGCGTGCTGCAGCGGCTGGGCCTGCAGGAAGGCGAGGCCATCGTCCATCGCTGGATCAACAAGGCGCTGGAGCGCGCGCAGCAGAAGGTCGAGGCGCGCAACTTCGAGATCCGCAAGAACCTGCTGCGCTACGACGACGTGATGAACGCCCAGCGCAAGGTGGTCTACGCCGAGCGCATCGAGATGATGGCCGAGGACGATCTGTCCGACACCGTCTCGGGCATGCGCCAGCAGGTCATCGAGGGCATGGTCAAGCGCGCCATTCCCGAGGGCAGCTACTCCGAGCAGTGGGACGTCGCCGGGCTGAAGGAGCATGCGCAGCGCGTCTTCGGACTCGAGCTGCCGGTCGATGCCTGGGCCAAGGAAGAAGGCATCGCCGACGACGAGATCCGCGAGCGCCTGCTCGACGCGACCAACCGCCAGATGGCGGAGAAGGCGGCGAATTACGGGCCGGAGGTGATGCGTCAGGTCGAGAAGAGCGTCGTGCTGCAGGTCTTCGACCAGTCCTGGAAGGAGCATCTGCTGCATCTCGACCAGCTGCGCCAGGGCATTGGCCTGCGCGCCTATGGCCAGAAGGATCCGCTCAACGAGTACAAGCGCGAGGCCTTCAACCTCTTCGACGACATGCTCGCCAACATGCGCGAGGAGGTCACGCGCGTGCTGGCCTATGTGCAGATCCGTTTCGAGGAGCCGCCGCAGATGCCGGTGGGACCCGATCCGTCGATGATGCAGGCGATGCACGAGAGCCCGGCCATGGCCGGCGCCGACGCGCTCTACGCCGACGCCTCCTCGGGCATGCTGCCGCCGGGTGGCCTCGATCCCGACCCGGTCACCGACAACATGGCTGGCCGGGCGCAACCGGTGCGCAACGCGCGCGCCTCGACCAGGGTCGATCCGAACGACCCCGGCACGTGGGGCAAGGTCTCGCGCAACGCCGTTTGCCCGTGTGGCTCGGGCAAGAAGTACAAGCACTGCCACGGCCGCTTCGCCTAGGTGAAGCCCGACGCGCTCCGGCGCGTTAGTCGCGGGAGGGCGCGTATCGGACGCGCCCGCCGCGATGGAGAGGGCCATGGCCGCTCGCCGCAAGACCGCCGCCAAGCGCAAGACGACGTCCAAGCGCTTCTGGTCCGCCGACGTTACCGAGCACAGCGACGCGCTGGACCTCAAGAAGGACGTTTTCACGTTGCGCTCGCCGCGCAGCATCGCACAATCGTTGAAGCGCTCGGCGGAGCACAGCCACCGGCGCAAATCGAGCCCGTACCGTTCGGCGATGTCGATGCTGACCTTCTATCTCAACCGTGCCGGCAAGAACCTCCCGGCTGCGCGCAAGCGCACGCTTGAGAAGGCGAAGGACGAGCTGCGCAAGGCCTTCGGCCGCGCATGAGCGAAGCCGCGGCATTGCAGCAGCGGGCGGCGGCCCTCGAGGCCGAGGCGGAAGCCGTCACCCGTCGCTACAACCGCACGACCTGGATCCGCTTCACCATCACGTTCTTCCCTGTGCCGCTGGTCGTGGTGATCATGCGGCTGCGCGTCGAGTCCTGGGTCTATTACATCTATGGCGCGGCGATCGTGGCGCTGGCGGTGTCGATGTACATGCTCGACGGCGCCGCGCGCGACCGGTGCACCGCGGCAATTAAGGCCGCCGAGGACGCGCGCCGGCTAAGCGACGCGGCCTCGCCTACTTCTTCTCCGCCGAGTCCGGCGGTGGCTGGCTGACACGGCCGGAGCCGGCGATCCGGCTCTGCAGCGATTTTGGCCGGATCAGAAGCCGCACGTCGGCGGAACCCGCGATCTCGATCTTGGCATCCTCTCGCGGCGACGCCTCGACATGCCCGCTGCCCGACAGCTTGACGATCAGCCGCTGCAGGTCGAGGTCGGCCACGCGAGCCCAGCCCGATCCGGCGACGCTCAGGCTCAGCTGCTCAAGGCGGCCCTGCATCTGAACGCTGCCGCTGCCGGCGATGTTCACCGCCAGCGCGGGTTGGTCCAGGCTCTCCATGAAAAGCCGGACCGAGCCGCTGAGGTTGATGCGGTCGAACGCCTCGCCCGGCAGCGTGATCTCGATCTCGGGCGGCGAGCCGATGGGGTGGCACGCCAGCACGATGGTATGGCCGCGCAGCGCGACGCGCTCGACGAAATGTCCCGCCCCGCGCACGACGACGTCGCTGCCCGAGCCGCGGCGATAGCGAACGGTCGCCGGCACGGCGATCTCGATCGTGTCGCCGCCCGGCCACGCCAGATGCCGCTCCGTGACCGCGCTGTCGGCGTGCATGTCGCACGGCCGTCCGGTGAGCGCCGGCACGAAGCCGCCGCTGCGTCCACCGGCAAAATACGCGAGCACCAGGCAGGCGATGCCGACGAAGAGGCCGCCCATGGCGATCCATGCGAGCTTGCGGGTCATCGGTCGCTCCTATGCCTGGGCCCGGCCGAGCAGGCTGTAGTGCAAACGCGCGAAGCGGCCCAGCAGGCGCACCAGCCCGTCGATCACCAACAGCAGCAAGGCGCCGCCGCCGACCGCCAGGGCCACCATGCCGACACCGCTCAGTGCACCCACCACAGAGGTGTAGTGGAACAGCTTCGCCAGCACGACGACACCCACGATCCCGACAACGATCATCGCGATGCCGGCCAGCAGAAGCACCAGCGCCAAGACGGCGACCAGCGGCAGCAGGAAGATGAAATCCACCGCGACCAGCGCCACGAACCCGAGGATCGCCGCACCGAAATTGCCCGGCGTGCGCGCCTGCTCCCAGCGGCGGAAGCCGGCCTCGGCCTTGAGCTCGCGCGCCAGCCGCGCGGGATCGCCCAGGGCCTTGGCAATCTCCATCTCGGAGCGGCCCGCCGCCATGCCGTCCTCGAAATGGATCGCATAGTCGCCGACGATGTCGTCGATCTCCGCTTCCGGCATGCCGGCGAGACGACGCTCCAGCGTCTCGAGGAACTCAATCCTGGTCATTGCGCCGCTCCCGCGACTTTCGAGGCGCCACGCGCGCCCGACAGCACCTTGGCGACCGAGGCGGTGAAGCCATTCCACTCCGCCCGTTGCGCCACCAGCGCCGCGTGCCCGGCCTTGGTCAGCTGGTAGTACTTGCGCGGCGGTCCGCTGCTCGATTCGACGAGGTAGGTCTTCACCAGCCCATCCGCCTGCATGCGCCGCATCAGCGGATAGATCGTGCCCTCGCCCATGCCGATCTCCGCCGCGAGGTGGCTGGCGATGTCGTAGGCGTAGCCATCCTCGCGCGCCAGCATCGCCAGCACGCACATGTCGAGCACGCCTTTGCGCAACTGCACCAGCAGGGATTCGGACAAATCCTGTCCTCGCTATCGCATGACACCAAGTACCTTGTTAAGCAAGGTAGTATGTCGAGCGCCGGCTGTCGAGTGGCAATTCCGGGCCTGCTAGATGCCCCGCTCCGCCCGCGTCGCCAGCAGCGGGTTCGACGCCGGCGTCTCGGCCGCAGCGTGCTCCAGCCAGAAGCCCGGGCCGGCGTACCACACGGTCTCACTTGCCTCGGCCGCGGGCTCGCCGCGATGCAGGGCACGGATCGGCACGTAGCGCGGCTGCACGTTCTGCAGCGCCTTCTGCAATCGCTCGCCTGCCGCGTCGTCGCGGCCGCCGACGCAGGGGAAGATGCCGACGCCGCCGACCGAGCGCGCGGTGAAGCTCTCGCCACGACGTTGGGCGCGCAGGATGAAGCCCCACCAGTTGGCGCCGGTCAGCGGCATCATCAGCCGGCCGCCTTCAGCAAGACGATCGAGCCACAGCGGCGCGGGATGGGTCGAGCCGGCGAAGACCACGATGGCGTCGACCGGCCCTGGATCGTGCGCGCGGCCGTCGCCGGCGACGACCTGGGCTTGCGGCCACGCCTCGAGGTTGGCTGCGGCGCGCGCCGCGAGGTCGGGGTCGTGCTCGACCGCGATGACGCGGCCGTCGCGCCCGACGATCTCGGCCAGGATCGCGCTGTAGTAACCCGTGCCGGCACCGACCTGCAGCACGCGCTCGCCGCGGCGCAGATCGAGGTGATCCAGATTGTGCGCCCAGAAGCTCGGCATGCCGTTGTTGAGCTTGCGCTCCAGGTCGATGGCGACGAGCACGTCGTGATAGAGCCAATGCGGCTCGGCGTCCGGCGTCACGAACGTATCGTCCGGACGCGTGTCCGGCCGGATGGTCCACGGGCCCGGCCCCATGAAGCGCTCGCGCGGCACGGCGGCGTAGGCATCGACGATGTTCATGTTGCGCCGGACTGGCGCCCGCAGCCGCATGTCCTCGGCGTACCAGTGCCGTATCGTGGCGGAATGATCGTCCATCAGCTCTCCCCTCGCACGCGTTGGAAGGCGGCTGCCGGGACACGCGGCGGACAGGCGAAGAAAAATTCTTTCGGCCTGTCCGCGCCGCCCGATCCCGAGCGCATACAATGCAGGACATGGAACGCGCCGAACGCACTCGCCTGCGCTTCGTTCCGGCCGGCACATCCACTGCCGACGCCGGTGACGTCGGTCGCGCGTTGCGCGCGTTGTCGGACGCCGATCTGGTACGGCTGAAAGCGCTGGCGCGGCTGTGGAGTCGCGGCCTGCCCGGCGGCATCGGTTGGACCGACGTGCTGCACGAGGCCATCGTGCGCAGCCTCGACGGCTCGCGGCGCTGGCCGGCTGATGTGCCGCTGCTGGCTTTTCTGTCGGGCGTGATGCGTAGCATCTGCGATCAGCACTGGCAACGCGCGCGGCGTGACCACGCCTGGCTGGTCGCCGCGCCGGGCACCAGCGAAGCGGTCGTCGCCCCCGACAATCCCGAGCGCGTGCTGGCCGCGGCGCAGGCGCTGGGTGCGATCAACGGCCTGTTCGCCGACGACCCTGCCGCCTTGAAGATCCTCGCCGGCCTGGCCGAAGGCATGAGCGCGACCGACATCCGCCTGCACTACGACATGTCCGAGCGCGACTACGATTCGACGCGCAAGCGCATGCGCCGCGCCCTGCTGCGCCACGGCCTGGCCTAGGCACGCCATGAAGAATTGGCACCCCGATATAGATCTCTACCGCCTGCTCGCCGCGCTCGGTCAGGAGATCATCGACACGCCCGGCGCGGACGTGCGCGAGCTCTGCGGCAAGGTCGGCTCGCCGCTCTCGGGTGTCGCCCGCGACATGCGCGCACGCATCGCCGCGATCGACGATGGCGACGCCGAGCGGACGCCGGCGCTCACCGACATCGTCGCGCGGCGCGAGCTGTCGATCCGGTCACACTGAAGCGTCGCGGATCAGCGTGCGGCAGGCGCTGAGGCAGGCGCGCCTTGCGTCGTTCCACCACGACGTCTCGACCGGATTGGCCAGCCGGCTCATCGCCGTGCCGTGCAGCAGCATGATGATCGCCAGCGCCGTGCCATGGGCGCGACGGCGATCGACGCCGGCCGTGACCAGTAGCTTCTCGAAGCCACCGATCTCGACCACGCGCGCATTGTCAGGCGCACGATCGCGCCAGCCGCGACCGTAGAGCAGCTCGTAGTCGTGCGGCTGCCGCTCGGCGAAGCCGATGTAGCGCGCGCAGCCATCCTCGACACTGCGCGACTGCTCCATCTCGGCGATGAAGCGTGCCCAGGCCCGATCGCGCAGCGCCGTCATCAGCGCGGCCCGGTCCTCGAAGTGAGCATAGACCGTGGGCGTCGTCGTCTTCGCCCGCGCCGCGACGCCGCGGATGGTCACGCCATCGTCGCCGCTCTCGCGCCACAGCGCGTCGGCGGCGGCAAGGATGCGGTCGGGAAGATCGGGGTCGGGCGGACGGGGCATTGACAATAACTAGCACAGTGTATAACTTATACATCGTTAAAGTTAATATCTCAGGAGACACCCATGCGCATTGCGCCCCGCTACGCCGGCCTGACGATCTCGGCGATGACTTCGGTCGTCACATCGCTTTTGCTGACTTTTGTCGGCCTGGCCCTGAACTATGGCTTCCGCCCCGACTTCCTCGACCGCTGGGCCCAGGCGGCGGCGATCGGTTACGTCACCGCCGTTCCCGTGCTGGCGCTCGTGGTGCCCCGCGTCCAGCGCTTTGTGCTGAGCCGCGTCGGCTAGCGCGACTTCAGCAGCACGCCGGGGTTCATCACGCCCTTCGGATCGACCGCGTTCTTGGCGCCCTGCAGCGCGGCGGCAAAGAGCTCGGGGCGCTGCTTCTCGTACCAGGGCATGTGATCGCGGCCCACGGCGTGGTGGTGGGTGATGGTGCCCTTGAGCTGGCTCAGCGCATCGGAGCAGGCGCGCTTGATCGCCCACCATTGCTGCTCCATGCCGCCCTTCTTGCCCTTGCCGTAGAAGCTGAAATACGGCGCCGGCCCGTCGGGATAGACATGGGTGAAGCGGCACGAGGCACTGGAGCCCGGCCCGCACTCGCGCTTCAGCACGTCGTGCAGCGTGTCCATCACCGTCTGATGGAAATCGCCGAAGCGGTCCCAGGTCGTCGAGGTCTCGAACGTGTCGTACATCACGTTGAGTGGCGTCATGATCTCGCGGAAGAACGGCGCGCGGATGAAGGCGTTGCGCCAGGCACCCGAGCTGCCCTCGCGATGGCCGCCCTTCGAGTCGAGCTGGTCCATGTCGGGCTGACCATGATGATCGCGCGCGCATTCGAGCGCCCGCTTCATCCATGGACCGACATCGTGATCGGCTGACTCGAACGCCAGCACCATGACGTCGACGCTGCCGTCGCCCGCGCCAGTGGCCTGCGCCTCGACGCGATCGAGCAGGCGCACGTTGGACGGATAGAGTCCGGCCTGGCCGATGGCACGCACCGCGGCCCACGCGTCCGCGAACTTGGTGAAGGTCACCGACGTGCCGGCACGGAATCGTGGCCGGTCCTGCAGGCGCATCCACGCCTCGGTGATGATGCCCAGCGAGCCCTCCGAGCCGATGGCGATACGGTCGGGGCTGGGGCCGGCGCCCGAGCCCGGCAGGCGGAAGCTTTCCCACACGCCCTTGGGCGTCACCATGCGCGCGCTTTCGACGAAATCGTCGATGTGGGTGTAGAGCGTGGCGAAGTGGCCGCCCGAGCGCGTAGCGATCCAGCCGCCCAGGGTCGAGTACTCGAAGCTCTGCGGGAAGTGCCTGAGCGTCACGTCGTGCGGCTTGAGCTGCGCTTCGAGGTGCGGGCCCATCACGCCGCCCTGGATGCGCGCGGCGCGGCTCTTGCGGTCGACCTCCAGCACCTTGTCGAGCCGCTGCAGGTTGATCGACACCACGCCCTTGAAGGCGCCGCCGACCACCGGCTCGATGCCGCCCACCACCGAGGAGCCGGCGCCGAACGGAATCACCGCGATGTCGTTGCTGCTGGCCCAGTCGAGCAGCGCCACGACATCGGCCTCGTCGCGCGGATAGGCCACGACGTCGGGCGGGTTGGGCACGCGGCGCTCGAAGATGCGCACCGCGTCGATGAACGACTTGCCATAGGCGTGCACCAGCCGGTCGATGCGCTGCGTCGAGCAGATCGGCGCGAGGCTCGCGGGCGGCTGAACCCGCGGCGCTCGCAGCTCGTATTCCTCCTCGCGCGGCGGGGTGTCGTTGAAGTCGGTGACGCCGTAGCGCTTGGCGGCGTTGGCGTGGACATAGGCGCGCTCTTCCGGCGTGGCGCCCTCGCCCTCGTAGCCCCAGCCCCAGAACTTCATGCGGCGCGGCAGGAAACCCGACATGCGTACCCTCCAATGCGTTGCGCCGATCTTGCCCGCCCGATGGTCGCGAAGGCAATCTGCGCGGCCATGACCGATACCCCCGACCGCTACGTCACGCCCGAGCCGTTCACCATCGACGTGCCCGAGCGCGCGCTCGCCGATCTCGACGAACGCCTGCGCAAGTGGCGGCGGCCGGTCTTCGTGTCGGGTGGCGCCTGGGACTACGGCACCGAGGAGAATTTCCTCAAGGAGCTCGTCGACTACTGGCAGCACGGCTACGACTGGCGGCGCTGCGAGGAGAAGATCAACGCCTTCCCCAACTATCTCGTCGACATCGGCGAGCAGCGCCTGCATTTCATCCGAGAGCCCGGCACGCCGGTCGAGGACGCACCGGCGCCGATGCCGTTGATCCTCACCCATGGCTGGCCAGGCTCGATCGTCGAGTTCCTGGACATCATCGACAAGCTCGCCCATCCCGAGCGCCACGGCGGCGACGCGCTCGATGCCTTCGACGTCATCGTGCCGTCGCTGCCGGGCTACGGCTGGTCCGGCCCGCCGATGCGTGAAGGCGGTGCCGGCCCGATCGGTCCGCGTGCCATCGGTCGGCTGTGGCACCGCCTGCTCACCGAGTCGCTGAACTACACCCGGCCCTATGTGGCGCAAGGCGGCGACTGGGGCGCCGCGGTCTCGACCTGGCTGGCGCACGATCATCCCGTCGTCGAGAAGGACGGCGCCAGGATCGGCTGCCAGGGACTGCATCTGAACATGATGGTGTTCCGGCCGGGCCTCGACGAGAAGGCCACGACGCTGACGCCGGAAGAAATCGCCTGGATGAACATCGTGCGTGCCGACCGCGATGCGAAGACCGCCTACCAGCGCATCCAGAACACCAAGCCGCAGTCTCTCGGTGTCGGGCTCACCGACTCGCCGGTCGGGCTGGCAGCGTGGATCGTCGAGAAGTTCCAGGGCTGGAGCGATTGCGCCGGCGATCCGCGCAAGCGTTTCTCGTGGGACACGCTCATCGACAACATCATGGTCTATTGGCTCAACGCCAACATGGCGAGCGCCGCCTGGCTCTATCGCGGCGTGCGCGAGGAGAACGCGCGGCTGGGCAAAGGCGAGACAGTGAACACGCCGACCGCCTTCTTGGCCTTCCCCGCGGACCTCGCACCGCCGCCACCGCGCGCTTGGGTCGAGCGCGCTTACGGTGATCTCAGGCGCTACAACGCCATGCCTAGCGGCGGCCACTTCGCGGCGTTGGAGGAACCCGACCTGCTGGTCCAGGACATCCGCGAATTCTGCCGCCCGCTGCGCTTCGGCGCGGCCAACGATTGACGGTGGGTATCGTGGAGCTGTTCTTCCCTTCTCCCCGCGCAGGCGGGGAGAAGGTGCCGAGCGTCAGCGAGGCGGATGAGGGGCTTTTCGCTCACCACCAACAATGTTGTGGATTGCAGCACCGCGAAGCCCCTCATCCGCCCTTCGGGCACCTTCTCCCCGCCTTCGCGGGGAGAAGGAAGACCTCATGAACATTCGTACTGCGCGGCGCCACGAGCTGCGCGCGCTGCAAGACATCGAGAACGCGGCCGACGAGATCTTCCGTCGCGTCGGCATGCCGTGGGTGTTGCCGATGGCGCCGGCCGATCTCGGCTTGCTGGAAAGCGCGCGACGCGCCGGCCGGCTCTGGGTTGCGACCGACGGCGCCAATCGGCCTATCGGTTTTGCTCTGTTGCGCAGGCTCGACGGCATGGCCTGGCTGCATCAGCTCTCGGTGCTGCCGCGCTACAGCGGTCGCGGTATCGGCGCTGCGCTGTTGGAGCAGGTCTGCGCCCGGGCGTTGCGGGAGCGGCACGCGAGCGTGTTCCTGTCGACCTATCTCGGCGTGCCCTGGAATGCGCCGTTCTATACCAGGCGTGGCTTCAGCGTCGTGCCGCTTGCGCAATACACGGCGGCGATGCGGCTGGAACGGGCGCACGAGCGTCAGCTCGGTCATCCGATCTGGCGGCGCTGCCTGATGCGGCGCGATCTTACGGTGTAAGGGACTCGGCCACCGGGAAATGCATGCGGATCCGCGTGCCCTCGCCCGTCGCGCTGTCGACCTCGACGAAGCCGCCGGACTGCAGCACGAAGCCGTGCACCATGCTGAGCCCCAGACCGGTGCCCTTGCCCGGTCCCTTGGTGGTGAAGAACGGCTCGAAGATGCGGTGACGGATGTCGCTGGGCATGCCGGCGCCGGTGTCGGCCACCGAGATCGCCACCCAGCTTCCCGGCCGCAACGCCGGATTGCCGGCCGCCTGCCCGGCGTCGATCGTGCGGGCCTCGACGGTGACGGTGATCGTGCCCACGCCGTGGATGGCATCGCGCCCGTTGAGCACAAGGTTGAGCAGCGCGGTCTCGAGCTGCGTGCGATCGACGATGCACGAAGCGGCGCCGGCGCTGCTGCGCACCATCAGCTCGATCGCCATCGGCACCGACGCGCGCAACAGGCCCGAGAGTTGATTGACCACCGCTTCCGGCTCGACGCGCGAGGGCGCCAGATCCTGCTGGCGCGCGAAGGTCAGCAGGCGGCGGGTCAGGCCTGCGGCCTGCTCGGTGGCGCGCAGCGCGATCTCGCCGGCCTCGTGCGCCTCGGTACCCGGCGCCAAATCGTCCATCACGTGCTCGACGCCGGACATGATCGCGGCCAGCAGATTGTTGAAGTCGTGCGCCACGCCGCCGGTGAGCTGGCCCAGCGCCTCGAGCTTCTGCGACTGGCGCAGCCGCGCCTCGATTGCCTTGCGCTCGGTCAGGTCTCGCACCAGGGCGACGAACATGCGCTGCCCATCGCCGGTCCTGAACTCGCTCGAGGAGACCTCCAGCGGCAGGACGCGCCCGTCCTTGTGCCGGCCCTGCATCTCGCGCGCGGTGTTGACCAGCAACGGCTTGTCGTCGCGGATGTGGCGCTGCATGAAGGCAGCGTGGCTCAGCCCCTCGTCCTCCGTCATCAGCATGATGACGTCGCGCCCGATCAGCTCCCAGGGCCGATAGCCGAAGATGCGCCACGATGCGTGGTTGATCGACTCGATGACACCGCGCTCGTTGACGAGCACGATGACGTCGACGGCGTTGTCCATCACCTGTCGCAGCCGGTCCTCGCTCTCGGCCAGCTTGCGCGTGTTGCGGCGCTCCTCGGTGACGTCGGAATAGGTGATCACCCAGCCGCCGTCGGGCAGCTTGGCGTGACGCGCGTCGAAGATGCGGCCGTCCTGGGTCACGCGCTCCAGCGACATGCCGTCCTCGGACGACGCCAGCATCTGCATGCGCTCGAGCGCCAGGGCTTCAGGATCGCCGGGACCATAGTCGCCGCGGCGGGCGCAGAAGCGCGCGACATCGACGAAGCCGCTGCCCTCGCCGAACAGCTCGGCCGGCACGTCGAGCAGGCCGGGCATGCGGTCGTTGCCGCCACGGAAGCGCAAATCGGGGCCGAGCACGCTGATGCCCTGGCTCATCGAGGTGAAGGTGACCTCGAGCAGCCTGGTCTTGGCCACCAGCTGCTGCGTGGCGCCGGCGATCGCCGACAGATCGGTCAGCGCGCACAGCACCGCCGGCCGGCCCTCGTGCTCGACCACCACGACGCGGGCGTGACACGGCATCGTGGTGCCGTCGGCGCGCAGCATGCGGAAATCGTACGAGGTGGCGACGTCCTGGCCGTCGATGCGCTTGAGATGCCGTTCGCGGGCGAGCTCGAGATCCTCCGGCGCGGCAAGCTGCGCCAGCTTCATGCCGATCATGTCGTCGGGCGCATAGCCCAGCATGCGGGCCAGCGCCTCGTTGGCGACCACGACCCGGCGGTCCTGGCCGATGACGACGCCTTCGCTGACGAGATTGAACAGGCGGCCATAGAGCGCCTCGGCCACCGCCATGGCCCGACTTTTGTCACGCTCGACCGGCGCGTCGTCGGGCGCGCGCGTCGACCACCAGCCGGTCGGCCGGGCGTCATCCGCCGGCGCCCCACTCACGGGTACCGCCACCGAGCTATGCGAACGGAGGGGCTGCACATCAAATCCGAATGCGTTCCTGATCGTGCTGTATCGGCAAACCGCCAGCACGCGCCATGCGCAAATGGTTCATTTCTGACGCATCGGCCCGCTATAGTGCGGTCACCTTGCAAGGGATGCTGACATGACCGGTGGCCGGCCACCGAAGATCGCCAAGCTCGACGTGGTCGAGCTGTTTCCCACGCCGCTGTGGATCATCGATCTGGCGCCGGAGGAGCATGGGCCGCTGAACCAGCAGCTGCGCGGCGAGATCGAGCGCATGCTGACGCCCCGGCCGAAGATCCAGAAGGGCGCCAACTGGCAGACCGACCAGAACCTGCACACGCTCCAGGCCTTCCAGCCGCTGTGTGACATTGCCCAGATGGCGGCCAAGGGCGCCATGCGCTGGCTGGGGCTGGAGGATCACCCGCTTGTGATCACGGGCTGCTGGGCCAACATCAACCCGCCCGGCTCACACCACCCGCGCCACACCCATCCCAACAACTACCTCAGCGGCACCTACTACGTGCAGGCCGGCCCCGACACGGCGGAGATCGTGTTCTCCGATCCGCGGGCGCAGTCCTTCGTCATCATGCCCAAGCCCAAGCAGTTCGCCGAGCGGACCGCCAACAGCCGCTCGGTGCCGGCGCGCGACGGGCGGATGGTGATCTTTCCGTCATGGCTGCACCACCACGTGGTCAGCAATCAGAGCGAAAGCGAACGCATCAGCATCGCGTTCAATTTCATGATCCCGCAATACACCGAGACCCAGGCCGCGCCGATGTGGCAGGGCAACGTGCGGAGCAAGGCCTGATCTCATGTTCCCTCTCCCCGCCTGCGGGGAGAGGGTTAGGGTGAGGGGGAGCATCGAGTGGCGCACCGCCGCGCTGCGTCACCTGAAGCAGCCCCTCACCCCGACCCTCTCCCCGCGTGCGGGGAGAGGGAGGTCACTCGGCGAAGTGCGGGCTCTGCTTGAGCGTCGTGTAGGCCTGGTTGATCTGCTTGATGCGCTCCTCGGCCTCGCGATCGCCGCCATTGGCGTCGGGGTGGTAGCGCTTGGCCAGCTCCTTGTAGCGCGCCTTCATGCTCTGCTTGGTCTGCGGCCAGGTCAGGTCGAGGATCGACAGCGCCTGCTGCTCGGCGACCGACAAATTGTTCTGCTGTGCCTGCGGCCGGCGCTGGCGCGCGCGGGCGCCGGAATCGGCCAGGATGTCGTAGGGATCGAGCAGCAGCTCGAGCGGGTCGGACGCCATCTTGGCCCGCGTCTGGCCGCTCATCTTCCAGGTCGGCCGTCGCCAGGTCTGGTCGGCGCGGATCTGGCGCTCGATCTCGTCCTCCGACATGCCGGCGTAGAAATCCCACTTGGAATTGTACTCGCGCACGTGCTCGAGGCAGAACCAGCGGTATTGGCCGAGGTTCTCGCGCGAGCGCGGCGCGCGGAAATCACCGGATTCGGCGCAACCGGGATGCTCGCAGACGCGCAGATTCGCGGAGGGAGCCTCCGTTGTACGAACCGTTTTGCGCGAACCTCGGACCATCCTACATTTATGAGCGTGCCGACGGCATGCCTCAAGGAAGTTTCGTTCTTGACTCGGAGATACGCATGGGCGCCATCGCCGCCGCCATCGACCGCAAGCTCAGCGCCGCCCTGGCGCCGGCGCGGCTGGTGATTACCGACGATTCGGCAAAGCATACCGGCCATGCCGGCGCCCGCGAAGGCGGCGAGAGTCACTTCACGGTTGATATCGTGTCGGCAGCCTTCGCCGGCAAGACGCGCGTGGCAAGGCAGCGCATGGTCTACGGCCTCTTGAAGGACGAATTCGACGCCGGCCTGCACGCCCTGGCGCTGATCACGCGCACACCGGAGGAGGCTGCCTGACGCTCAGGCCGCGGCCGCCCAGCGATAACGCTTCGCCTCGCGCAGCACCGCCTTGCACGCCGGCTGGCGCGCCGCCTCGCGCGACGTCACCAGGGTGACCTGGCGGCTGATCGGCGGATCGACCAGCGGCCGCGCCGGCAGGCCGGGCGTCACCACCGAGAATTCCGGCAGGAAGGCGAAGCCCATGCGCGCCATCACCAGTCCCTGGATCCAGTCCTCACGCGCACTGCGATACGTCGCGTAAAGCCGCACGTCAGCCGCGTGGCAGGCAGCCAGCACCTTGTCGCGCATCTCGCAGGACAGGCGATCGACATAGGCTTCGTCCGAGACGTCGGACAGGCGCACGCCGTTGAACGTCTCGAAGCGATGGCCGGGCGGAAAGGCCACGACGTAGCGTTCGCGATAGAGCGGCAGGCTCACCAGGTGCTCGGGGATGCCGGCGCCGTCGCTGACCACGGCCATCTGCACGGCGCCCTCGTCGAGCCCCTCCAGCACGCCTGACGCGCTGCCGCCGCTGACGGCGATCTCGATGCCGGGCTGCTGCTCGCGCAAGGCAGCGAGGAAGCCGCCGATGCGGCCGGCGCCCACCGTGTCCATCACGCCCATCGCCACCGGCGCCCGGCTGAGCTTGCGGTAGCTGTGCGCCAGATCGCGCGCCGCCTCGGCCTGCTCGGCCATGACGCGCAGGCGCGGATGCACCATCTGGCCGAACTCGGTCAGCGCCAGGCCACCGGTACGGCGCTCGAACAGCTTCTCGCCGAGCTCATCCTCGAGCTTGCGGATCGCCACGGTCAGCGCCGGCTGCGAGACGTTGCAGGCCGAGGCCGCGCGCGTGAAGTTCAAGGTGCGCGCCGAGGCCAGGAAGTACCTGATCTGATGCATTTCCATCGGCGTCTCCCCCGCCATAAACGCCGTCATTGTCAACCAAGCAGGCGAATGCCGACTAGGACTTTGATTTGGCGCGATAACCGACAGGCGTCGGACCTTCCGCTTTGGCTGCTGCATCTGCGGCTATCCAAGCGGTGTGCTGAGGCTAGGCGAGCGAGCGGGAGTTGCGCGCGCGCAGATTAATTAACCGCAACTAGCTTCGTATGCGTCCGTTGTTTGCGAGGATCTGATTTGGATCGTCATACGTTGCAAGAGCTTCTTGCGGACGTAATCGCTTGCGGCGAAACAATTGGGAATCTGTTTGTGAATGCGCCCGATATCAATCCTGCTGGCTTCGTCCGGGTGCGCGGCGCCCGCGTCCACAATCTCAAGAATATCGACCTTGAGCTGCCCCGAGACGCCTTGGTCGTATTCACCGGTGTTTCCGGTTCAGGGAAATCTTCTCTCGCTTTCGGCACTCTGTATGCCGAGGCGCAGCGGCGCTATCTGGAATCAGTCTCACCGTACGCCCGACGGCTGTTTTACCAGATGCCAGTGCCTGAGGTCGACGCGATTGATGGCTTGCCCCCCGCTATAGCTCTGCAGCAGCAGCGAGGTTTTCCAAGCACGCGCTCATCTGTCGGCAGTGTCACGACGCTCTCGAACCTCGTCCGCATGCTCTATTCGCGCGCCGGGGAATATCCTCGTCACCAGCCGTTGCTTTACGCCGAATCGTTCTCCCCCAATACCGCAGAGGGCGCCTGCCCGACGTGCCACGGTCTAGGCCGAGTCTATGAGGTTACCGAGCGCACGATGGTACCGGACCCCTCGCGCACCATCCGAGAGCGTGCGATCGCCTCGTGGCCGCCCGCCTGGCATGGACAGAATCTTCGCGACATCCTGGTGACGATGGGCTTCGACGTCGACAAGCCTTGGCGAGACCTGCCGAAAAAGGATCGCGACTGGATCCTGTTCACCGAAGAAACACCCACCGTACCGGTCTATGCCGGCTACACGCCCGCCGAAACGAAGCGCGCTCTTAAGAGAAAGGAGGAACCCAGTTACCAGGGTACCTTCATCGGCGCCCGGCAGTATGTGCTTCAGACCTTTGCGCATACGCAAAGCCCTTTGATGAAGAAGCGCGTAGCGCAATACATGCTTGGCGCAGACTGTCCGGAGTGCAGAGGAAAGCGCTTAAGAAGCGAATCGTTGTCGGTCAAGTTCGCCGGGCTGGACATCGCGGAAATGTCCGCACTGCCGCTCAAGCGACTGGCTGCGCTCCTAGTCCCCTTCAGGACAGGAGAAGCCAACAAGGCCAATAGCAAAGCTCCAGAAAAAGCGATCGTCATTGAGCGCATCGCACGCGATCTCGCAGCACGTCTAGATGTATTGCTCGATCTTGGCTTGGGTTACCTCACTTTGGATCGCAACACGCCGACCCTGTCGCCCGGCGAACTGCAACGACTGAGAGTGGCCACGCAGGTTCACTCAAACCTTTTCGGTGTGGTGTATGTGCTCGACGAGCCATCAGCCGGCCTCCATCCCGCCGACACAGAGGCACTGCTGCGGGCTTTGGCCAAGCTGAAGCAAGGCGGAAATTCCCTGTTCGTGGTCGAGCACGAGCTGGACGTCGTGCGCGCAGCGGATTGGATAGTCGATGTCGGCCCTGGCCCTGGGGAACAGGGCGGCTTCGTCCTTTATAGCGGACCGCCCGAGGGGCTTCGCGACATAGCAATTTCGCGGACGGCTCAGTATCTCTTTCCTGCCGCACATCCTAGCCGGCAGCCTCCCCGACAGCCTGCCGGCTGGCTGAAACTCCGCAGCGTCACCCGCAATAATCTCAAGCAGCTCGACATCGATATTCCAATCGGCGTGCTCGCTAGCGTGACTGGCGTATCGGGTTCAGGGAAATCGACACTGGTGTCGCAGTTCCTCGTCGAAGCCGTCACCGAGGAATTGGGCCAGGCAAAGCCTACGGAGGAAGACGCTGACCCACTGGCTAGTCGGCCGGTTAAAACAGCGGGCGGAAATATCGAGAGCGGTTTGGAAGATATTGGTCGATTGGTCGTCGTCGATCAGAAGCCAATCGGCCGGACGCCGCGGTCTAATCTTGCGACCTATACAGGCTTATTCGATCACGTGCGTCGACTGTTTGCCGCGTCACCACAAGCCAAGGCACGAAAATACGACGCTGGACGGTTCTCCTTTAACGTCGCCAAGGGTCGCTGCACCAAGTGCGAGGGCGAGGGCTTCGTCTTTGTTGAGCTTCTCTTTCTCCCGAGCGTCTACGCGCCGTGCCCCGTCTGTCATGGCGCCCGCTACAACGATAGAACGCTGGAGATCAAACTCGGCGGCAAGTCGATCGCCGACGTACTCGCCCTGACGGTTGATGCGGCGCATGCTTTCTTTGCCGGTGAACCCGCGCTCAGTCACTCTCTCGACACGCTGCGCCACGTCGGGTTGGGCTATCTGCGACTCGGTCAGCCAGCGACCGAGCTATCGGGGGGCGAAGCACAACGCATCAAGCTGGCTACCGAGCTCCAGCGTGCCCACCGCGGTCGCACGCTCTACATTCTCGACGAGCCGTCGACTGGCCTGCATCCGGCTGATGTCGAGCGCTTGCTCCTCCAGCTGCAGTCACTGGTGGCTTCGGGAAATAGCGTAATCATGGTCGAGCATGACATGGCTATGGTGGCCGAAAGCGACTGGGTGATCGATATAGGCCCGGGTGCGGGCGAAGATGGCGGGAAGGTCGTGGTTTCTGGCACACCTGCGGTCGTATCCAGGTCCGAGACAAGCGTCACGGCGCAATACCTTATGCAAGAGACGGTCGATCGACTCCGGGGGTGAAGCTGGCCCTTCTTCGTCCCCAACATCTGACGCTCTTGCCGAACAGCGCGTACTAGCCCCGCACCATCTGCCCGCCGCTCGACGTTGGTCCAAGGGGGCAAAATCCTAACTCGATGATTGGCCAGCGTTTGACGCATCGCGCTTCGCCTTCGCGGCCGCGAAGCCATGCAAGCCCAGGGCCCACTGCATGGCCACTACCACGCCCTTTACGGGCCGCAACAGACCGATCGCCAACCCGAGCGTCGTCGGCGTCCACAGCAGGGCATGTAGCCAGTAGGACGGGCGGTAGCTCGTCTCCACCACCAGCGCCAACGGGACGACTATGTGCCCGACGATGACCATCACCAGATAGGCGGGGAAGTCGTCCGCGCGATG
>JAFAZJ010000191.1 GCA_019239835.1 Alphaproteobacteria bacterium
TTCATGTCGCCCGAGCCGCGGCCATAGAGCCAGCCATCCTTGACGCGCGGCTCGAACGGCGGCGCGGTCCACATCTCGTGCGGCCCCTCGGGCACCACGTCGATATGGCCGTTGAGGATCAGCGAACGGCCCTTGGGATTGTTGGGCCGCCAGGCGCCGACGACGTTCCACGCATCGTCGTAGTCCTGGTGCTTGGGCGAGAAGCCCGGCAGGTGGCGAATATCGTCGATATGCACCTGCCAGCGATCGACCGAGAGCTTCTCGTCACGGAACAGCCGCGCCATCATGTCCTGTGCCGGCGCCTCCCTGAAGCGCGTCGACGGGATCTTCACGAGATCGGCCAGCATGGAGGTCTGCTCGTCGTGCTTCTCGTCGACGGCGTTCATGATCTGCGTGGTGAGCGAAGCGTCGAGCATGGTGTGCGTCCCTCGATTCGAATGCCGCGACCTTCGCAAGCGAGAGGCCGCAGCGTCAACCCGGCGCCCAAGTGGGAGGTGGCCTTGATCCTGATCGGTCAATACGACTCGCCGTTCGTGCGGCGGGTCGCGGTCAGCCTGCATTGGCACGGCCTGCCATTCGAACGGCGCGTCTTGTCGGTATTCAACGACTTAACCGCGATGCTGGCGATCAACCCGCTGGGCAAGGTGCCGGCGCTGCAGCTCGATGACGGCGAGGTGCTGTTCGACAGCCGCGCCATCGTCGACTACGTCGATGGCCTGGTGCCGCCGGAACGCCGCCTGGTCCCGGCGCAGGAGCCGGACCGTCACCGCGTCCTGCGCATCGAGGCGGTGGCGATCGGCCTGACCGAGAAGCTCTACGAGCGTGCCTTCGAGCAGAACCGCCGCGCGCCCGAGAAACGCGATCAGGCCGTGATCGAGCGGACCGAGAGGCAGATCGCCTCGGCCCTCGCGTGGCTCGAGGCGTTGAATCCGTCACCGTGGCTCCACGGCGAACGCCTAACCATCGCCGATGTTTCAACAGCGATCGCGCTCACGCATTTGCGTGAGAAGCTGCCGACACTGTCGAGTCGCGTAAATGCGCCAGCGCTGATGGCCCATCGCGATCGCTGCGAGGCGCTCGATGCCTTCAGCCGCGCGGCGTTCTCGGCAAGCGAGGCGCGGCAAAGTCAGGGGATAGTGGGATCATCTTAGCGTTACCTTCCCCCGGAGGGGGAAGGTGCCCGAAGGGCGGATGGGGGATGTCGAAGACGGACTCCCGCGTTCGTCTTCGACATCCCCCTTCCGTCGCTGCGCGCCACCTTCCCCCTCCGGGGGAAGAAAGAAAAGCTACAGCGCCGCGAGGCCTTCCATCGCCGCGCGTTCGATCTCGACGGCGCGGGGATAGCAGAGGTCGCGCCAGTCGGCGCTGTCGGGATAGAAGGCGTCGCGCACCTGGCGGCGGATCTCCTCGCCCTGCTTGGAGCGTGGATCGCCGTGCAGGTGCAGCCAGTTGTCGGCAAACAGCGCGGCGTTGACCTCGGTGGCCGATTGCGTGCCGACCTCGATCGCCGAGGCGACGACGGTGGCCTCGGCCAGGATCTGCGGGAAGGCCATGCGCAGATTGCCCTCGATCACCGGCGATTCCGATTCGCCCGATTGCGGCGAGGTCACCGCCTTGCCGAACCATTGGCGCGCCAGCTTCAGCGCCTCGCTGCCCGGCGGGTGACGGCAGATCATCTCCGAGTAGCCGAACGGCCCCAGCCCGGTATGCAGGTCGAGCACGCACACCGCGCTGGCGTCGGCGAGGAAGTGCGGCACGATCTCGTTCAGGGTGCGGTTCGACCACGACGGGCCGGTGCCGCCATAGAATACGCCGTTCGGATGGGTGTGCTGGCCGGCGCCGATTGCGGCGTGCAGCGCCGCCATGCCATTGGCCGCACCGTAATCGCGCAGCCGCTTGTTGAGATCGGTGCGCACGCGATCGTTCCACTCGCGCGGCTCGAGGTAGGCGGCGATGTCGAGATAGCCCTTGTTGGGCGGCAGCTTGGCGTGGAAGTCGCGGAAGTTGCGGTTGACGTCGATGTTGTCCTCGTTGACCCGGCGCAGCCACGAGAAGCCCCAGGGATTGGTGGCGTGCACGAGCAGCGCGGCGACTCCCTTGGGCATCGCGCGGTGCAACCCGTCACGCAGGAAGCCGACTTGCACGCCGCTGCCGTAGAAGCCCTCGACGCCATGCGTGCCGCTGCACAGCACCAGGATCTTGTCGGCGTCGTCGGGGCCGACCCAGGCCGCGTCGGTCGCCAGCTCCTCGCCGTCGAAGCCCTTGAGCGGGTGCGTCCAGCTCGTGACCTCGATGTTCTCCGCGGCGCAGGCGGCGCGGAACTTGGCGCGCGCGATCTTGTAGTCAGGCGAGAAGTGGTCGTGATGGGACATCGATCACCCCGGGAACACTGAGCCAACGGACGCCGACAGCTTAACCGGCGCAGGGGCGATGACGACAGCGAAGTTCAGGGCGCGTTGGCCGCCGGCTGGCGCGCGGCGAAGAGCGCCGGCAGCGCCGCCAGCAGCAATCCGGCGAGCAGGATCAGCCCGGCCCCGGAAAAGTCACCGAACGACAGGCTAGCCGGCAGCACGAAGCCCAGCGAGGCGGACGCCCATGTGGTGATCACTGCCGTGGCCGCCCAGGCCAGCCCCGTGCCCAGCACGACACCAGCGGCCAGCAAGACGACGATCTCCAGCCAGACCACCAGAAAGACGAAGCCGGCCGGCGCGCCCATCGCCCGCAGCACGGCAATCTGCGTCCGGCGTGCGGCGAGCGCGGCCATGGCGACCAGGCCGATGGCGATCAGCACCAGGGCATGCGCGCCATGGGCGATCGCCGCCGCCACCGCGCCGGCGCTGCCCAGCGCTTCGTAGAGCTCGATCAGCGTCTCGGCAGGAAACAGCGCCAGCAGCCCGTCGCCTTTCAGCGCCTGGCGCAGGCGATAGGCATCGGCGACGCCCGCCGGCTTGATCACCACCACCGACGCGCCACCGACGGCGTCGTCGGGCCAGGGCGGACCGATCCTGCCGTCGTCGCGCTCGCCCAGCACGAGGTGATGCGCCTCCCACACCGTCTCGATCGGCACGAGGATGGCGTGATCCCAGGCCGTGCCGCTGCGCGGCAGCCGGCCGACAACGGAGAACGCCTCTTCATCGTGATGGTGTCCGGCGCCGCCGGGCAGCTTCACGGTTTGCTGGCCATGCACTGGAACAGCGCGCTCGCCCAGACGCAACCGCACGTCGGCGCCGACCACCGCCTCGCCCTCGCGCGCGAAAGCGCGGCCTTCGATCATGCCGCGGCGCGCGAGGTGGCGCACGAAGGCCTCGATCGTGCCGACGACCGGCTGGCCATCGGCGGAGTCGCCGAAGGCCAGGGGTGCCACGAGCGCCGTGCCCTTTGCCTCCATCAGGCGCTTCACGCGCTTGGCATCGACCAGCGGCAGATCGGTCGGGCGCAGGTAGACGGTCGCGAGCACGAGATCAGTGGCGCTGCCCGGGCCGCCGACCAGCAGGTCGAAATCGTCCGCTGCGCGTGCCGAGCCGGCGCGCAGGCTGCGCTCCGCCGCCGACACCACGACCGACAGCGCTACGGCACAGCCGACCAGCAAGGCCACCACCAGAGCGCCCCAGCGCGAGGCGCGCAGATCGGCGGCGACCAGCGGCAGCGGATTCATGGCAGGGCCGCCAATCGACCGTCGGCCAGGCGCCAGCGCGAGTCGCAGCGCGCCAGCACGCCGGCGTCGTGGCTGACGACCAGCAGGGTGGCATCGGCGGCTTGCGTTTCCGTCAGCAGCAAATCGACCGTGGTGCGCGCGCTATCCGTGTCGAGACTCGCCGTCGGTTCGTCGGCGAGCACGATCGCGGGGCGACGCAGCAGGGCGCGGGCGATGGCGACGCGTTGGCGCTCGCCGCGCGACAAGGTCGTCACGGGTTGATCGGGCGCCGATAGGCCGGCCGTGCGCAACAGCGAAAGCGCCCGGCTGCGCGTGTCGGCATCGATGCCCCAATGGTCGAAGCGCATCGGCAGCAGCACGTTGCCCAGCGCCGACAGACCGGGAAACAGATGGAAGTCCTGGAAGACGAGGCCGACATGCTGCCGGCGCCAGGCGTCACGCGCGCCCGATGACAAGGTCGCGACGTCGTCCTCGTCCCAGCACACGCCGCCGGACTCGGGCACGACGATACCCGCCAATGCATGCAGCAAGGTGGTCTTGCCCGCGCCCGAGGCGCCGGTGATGCCGACGCTGCCGCCGGCGGCGACATTCCAGGCATCGATGTCGAGAACCGGCGCCGTGGCACCGCGGAAGGCCAGTGTCAGGTTACGCAACGCGAGCGTGGCGCCCATGGCTTCACAGCTTGCGATAGCTGGCGTCGAGCAGACGGATCTGGGACACGAAGCCGGTCACCACATCGGTGAACGAGCCGACGTCGAGCTCGCCTACAACCTCGATCGGATCGCTGAAGCGCGTCGGCGGCGCCACGCGGCGCAGATAGATCACGACGATGTCGGAGGGCCACTCGGCATCGGCGGCGCAGAACGGGCAGACCGCGACCGGCTCGCGGGTGAGCACGAAGAAGTCGCTCTCCGGCTTCAGCGGCGGCGCCATGAAGCCGCGCATCAGCACGTTCTTGCCCTTCGCCGCCAGCAGGCGGTCGGAGAATTTCAGGCCCAGCGCGCTGCCGCCGGGCGCGTAGAGATCGTCGAAGGCGATGATTTGCGGGTCGCTGGCGAACGCACCCGTCACCGGCGCGGCGGCCAGCGCCGCGCCGAGCGAAAGGAGCGTTTGTCGCCGCAGCATCGCGCCTCAGCGACCCAGGCCCAGCGCGTTGACCATCACGCGGAAAACCTCGGTGTTGGCCATGTGGCCGCGCACGAGATGGCTGCCCGGGCCGATCGCCGTAAGGATCACGTCGTCGCCCGAATGCACCTCGTTGGGCTGGTTGCGCGGCAGGTTGCCCGGGCGCAGCACGGCGCCCGGCGCATCCTTGTACTTCGGGTTGGCCTCGTAGGTCCCGTTCTGGCCGGCGACGGTGGGCACGTTGGGCGTATCCATCTTGGGACGGAAAGTCTCGTAGTAGTCCGGAAAGCCGGCCGAGAACAGTGCCAGGCGGCGGCTGACGTCGATCTTTGCCGGATAGCCGTCGGCATCCGGCGTCGGATAGTTCGGGAAGCCGGCCGACTCGTAGACGCCAACGCGCTCGCGCATCTCGACGTTGGGCGCGCCGCCCTGCATGTCGTCGTTGATCGTGCCGACCAGCGACAGCGGATGGCCGTGATCGGCGACCACCAGGATCAGGGTGTCGTTGCGTTTGGCCGCCCATTCCTTGGCCAGCCGCACGACGTTGTCGAGCATGATCACGTCGTAGACCGAGCGCTCCATGTCGAGCACGTGGGCGTACTTGTCGATCAGGCCCGACTCGACCATCAGCACGAAGCCGTTGGGGTTGCGCGACAGCACGTCGACCGCCGCCTTGAACTGGTCGGTGAGGTCGGGCTGGTCGGCGAACTTCGACACCGTGCCGCCCTTGAGGAACCGCCGGTCGAGCACACCGTCCATGTTGCCGAGGTTGAACAGGCCGAGCAGCTTGGTGGTCTGCTGCTTGGCCGCCGCCGCCTTCAGCTCGGTCGCGGTCGAGACGACGATGTAGCCGCCGTCACGGAACTTCGCGATGTAGTCGACATCGTCCTTGCGCTTCGAGCCGGGCGTCGATTTCGGCAAGAAGTTCGCCGAGCCGCCGCCCATGATCACGTCGGGCTTCAGGACGTAGAACTGCTCGACGATGCGGTCGTACTCCGAACGCCGGCGCGTATGGGCGACCATCGAGGCTGGTGTCGCGTCCTCAATCTCGGTGTTGGTCACGACGCCCACCGCCATGTTGGCGCGCCGCTTGGCGAGGCTGGCCAGGGTCTCGACCTTGGGATCGTCGAAGACGTCCTTGGTGCGATCGGCGTAGACGCCCAGCGCGTTGTTGGCCGATTTGTGGCCGGTGGTGTAGGCGTGCGCCGAGTTCGCCGAATCGGTGATGATCGATTCGGTGCCGGCGGTCGAGACCAGCGCCATCGCCGGCATGTCGTCCATCGCCAGCTGGCCCTTGTACTTGCCCTGGCTGATGCCCTTCGACAGCATGCGCGCCGCGGTGCGGTGCGCGATGGTCATGCCGTCGCCAATGAAGATGATGACGTTGCGCGCCACGCGTGGGCCGGTGCCGAACACGGTCCAGGTCACTTGCGCCGTGTTGGTACCGTCGGTCGCCTTGACGGTGTAGGTGCCGGGCCGCGGCACCGAGACGTCGCGCAGTACCAGCGCCGACTGGTCCTTGTCGTCCTCGCGCTCGACGAAGCTCGCCGCCTTGCCGAAGAATTTCGCGTGATCCATGCCGTTGATCGTCACCTGCGCCTTGGTGGCGTCGATCTTGGTGGCGAACTCGACCTTCAGGTCGAAGCGCGCGCCGACCAGGATGTCGGCGCGATCGATGGGATAGATCGTCTGCGCGCTGAGGCTGGCGGGCACCGCCAAAGCCAGCAACGCGGACAGGATTGGCAAGGCGCGCATGAGACTCCCCCAAGACGGTCGAACAGGCGCGCGAACCTAATGGCGGCCGGTGACCGAACTGTTACATCCAGATGACGCGGGCATCATGCCACGCCCTGCTCCCACCGTTCGAGATCGGCCAGCACGGCCTCGGTGTCGGCACCGACCGCCGGTGCCGGGCGGCGGAAGGTGCCGGGCGTGCGCGACAGGCGCGGCACGATGTTGTGCATCGGCAGGCTGCCGAGATCGGGATCGTCGGCAGCGACGACAGCCTCTCGTCCCACGGGATAGGGATGCGTGAGCAGATCCTCCATGGCGCAGACCGGCCCGACGGTGACACCGGCCGCCTCGAACAGTGCCAGGTTCTCGTCCTGGGTGCGCGTGCCGATGAAGCCGCCGATCACCGCGTCGAGCTCATCACGGTGACGAACACGCGCATCGTTGGTGGCGAAGCGCGGGTCGCTGACGAGCTCGGGCCGGCCGATGCTGCGCAGGATGCGCTCGGCCATCGCCTGCATCGAGCCCGACAGCGCGACGTACTTGCCGTCGGCGCAGAGATAGAGATTGCGCGGCGCGGTGTGGCTGGCGGTGTTGCCGGCACGCATCGCGCCCTTGCCCTCGATGCTTGCG
>JAFAZJ010000067.1 GCA_019239835.1 Alphaproteobacteria bacterium
CAGCCCGGTGGAGTGGTGCTGGCCGATGCCGATGACGCGCAAGCCGGAGCCGTCGATGCGCGCCACGAAGCAGACAACCTTGCTCGTGCCGATGTCGAGCGCTGCAACGATGCCGTTCCTCGCCTTGATCACTGTACTCACCCTTCAAGTCTTCTGACCGCTCGGTCTGGCGCCGTGCGGTTTGTTATCTGGGGCAGGTTGCGCCACCGGGGGCTTGGCGGCGGGAGGCTTTGCCGGGCCGCCGGCGGGCGGCGCGGGCGGCGGTGTCGGCTCCGCGCGCCGGCCCACCGACATCAGCGGATCGGGCACGCCGGTGCGCCGCAAGGTGATGCGGTCGGGCAGCCTGAGGTCGATCACCGAGACGTCGCGCGACAGCAACTGGTCGCTGCGATCGAGCTCGAGCACGCGCTTGAGCGCCTCGCCGGCACCCTCCTCCGGCAGCCGGATCTGCAGGCCGCCGTCGAGGATCAGGTTCCAGCGGCGCTGGCCGACGAAGACCGCCGCCTGCAGCTTGTCGGCGATCGGCTTGACGTCCTGCAGCAGCAGGAACAGCCCGGCCACCTGCTCGGGCGCGCCCTCGCCCGCCAGTAGCAGCCGCACCGAGCTCTCGGCCGGATCGACGGTGCGCACCTTGCGGCCGTAGCGATCGATCAGGACGTACTCGGTGACGTTCTTGCCGTCGGCGCCGACCATCGTCGACTGCCATAACGCCACTGCCTGGCGCTCGCGCAAGGCGACGTGGATCGTATCAGGCCAGCGCCGCTCGACGGCGGCGTACTCGACCCACTCGATGCGTTCCAGCCGCTCGCGCGCGCCCTGCAGGTCGATGGTCAGCAGTGAATCGCCGCGACTGACGTTGAGCGCCTTCAGCACCGCGTCCTGAGTGACGTGCTTGCGGCCTTCGACCGTGACGTCCTCGAGCGGGAACGGCGCGAAGCTGGTCACGCGCTTGGTGATGCCGTCGACCCAGGCCTTGCCGTTGTCGACTGCACCGCTCTTCCACAGCGCGTAGCCGGCGATCGCGCCGCCGCCCAGCGTCAGGACCACCACGCCGAGGATGATCGCGCTGCGCCAGGAGACGTGGATCCGGAAACGCCGGCGCGCGCTCTTGCGGCTGTGCGAGGGCCGTGCCGAGCCAGGACGCGGCGCACCCGGCCGGCGCGAGGCGCCACGCCTGGGGCGAACATCGATGTCCTTGCCGAAGGGCGTGGTGGTTACGGCGGGCATCGCGCGTTCTCCACCATCCAGGCCACGAGCTGCGGGAACTCCATGCCGGCCCACTTCGCCTGTTCCGGCGCCAGCGACAGCGGCGTCATGCCGGGCTGGGTGTTGAGCTCGAGGATCACCAGGCCTTCGGTGCCGGGCTTGCTGTCGTCCCAACGCAGATCCGAGCGCGTCAGGCCCGAACAGCCCAGCGCGCGATGGGCCGTCAGCGCCCAGTCCATGGCGAGATCGCGTACCGCATCGGGAATCGGCGCCGGCACGAGATGCTGGGTGACTCCGTCGGTGTACTTCGCCTCGTAGTCGTAGAACGCAACGGTGGGCCGCAGCTCGGTCACTGTCAGCGCGCGATCGCCCAGCACCGCGACGGTCAGTTCACGCCCGGGGACATAACGTTCGACCAGCACGCGATCGCCGAACTTCGCCTCCGCCTCTTCGACCGCGGCAAGGTTACCGCCTTCGCGCACAATATGCACGCCGATGCTCGAACCCTGGTCGATCGGCTTCACGACGTAGGGCCTCGGCATCGGATCGCCCGCGAGCAGTGAACGCCGCTCGATCACCATGCCATCGGCGCAGCGCATGCCCAGCGAATTGAAGATGTGGCGCGACAGCGGCTTGTCCATCGCCACAGCCGAGGGCAGCACGCCGGAATGAGTGTAGGGCACGCGCAGGATGTCGAGCACACCCTGCACGCAGCCATCCTCACCCCATTTGCCGTGCAGTGCATTGAACACGACCTCCGGTCCGCCGCCCTTGGCCGGACGCAGCGCCTCGATCAGCGTCGGCAGGTCGCGCGTCACGTCGATCTCGGTGACGTCGTAGCCGGCGCTGCGCAGGCCGGCGGCGCATTCGCGACCGGTGACCAGCGAGACCTCGCGCTCCGGCGACCAGCCGCCCTTCAGGACCGCCACACGCTTGCTCATGCCGGCACTCCCGGCATCACGGGCGCCGAGGCGAACTCACCGATGCGCTTGATCTCCCAGTGCAGTGCCACGCCGCTGTGCTCAAAGACCCGGCGGCGCACTTCTTCGCCCAGCGCCTCGACATCATGCGCAGTGGCGTCGCCGGTGTTGATCAGGAAGTTGCAGTGTTTTTCCGAGACCTGCGCGCCGCCGATCGTCAGCCCGCGACAGCCGGCGCGATCGATCAGCTCCCAGGCCCGCGCGCCGGGCGGATTGACGAAGGTCGAGCCGCCCGTGCGACTGCGCGGCTGGCTGGCCTCGCGTGCCTGGTCGATCTCGACGATGCGCGCGCCGATTGCGCCCTGATCGCCCGCGCGTCCGCGCAAGGTCGCGCCAACGAAGATCGCGCTTTCGGGCGCTGTGGTGTGGCGATAAGTGAAGCCAAGCTCCGCTGTCGACACGGTGCGTCGCTTGCCATCGCGGCCGACCATCTCGGCCGACTCGACGACATCCTTCATCTCGCCGCCATAGGCACCGGCATTCATGCGCAGCGCGCCACCGATCGTACCCGGCACGCCGCTCAGGAACTCCAGCCCGGCCACGCCATGATCGCGCGCGGTCAACGCGACATTGAGGTCCAGCGCGCCGGCGCCGGCGATCACGGACGTGCCTTCGACACGCACGTCAACGAAGCCGCGCAGCAGGCGGATCACCACGCCGCGCACGCCACCGTCACGCACCAGCAGGTTCGAGGCGACGCCGAGCACGGTGACGGGGATATCGCGCGGCAAGGCGACGAGGAATGAAGCGAGGTCATCGACATCGGCGGGGCGGAACAACACCTCGGCCATGCCACCGACGCGAAACCAGGTCACGGCGGCGAGCGGCGCGTCGGCCGTCAGCCGGCCGCGCACCTTGGGCAGGCGGTCGATGAGATGCGGGATGGTGCGCGTGCCGGCCATCATGCGACCGACCCGGAATCGTTGGCCACGGCGCGCGGCGCCTGCTGCGTCGCGATCTGCTGCAGTTGGCCGGGCAGCGCGTGCGCCCAGGCGGTGATATTGCCGGCGCCGAGGCAGACCACGACGTCGCCGGGCCGCGCGATGCTCCAGACCAGCGACGGCAGCTGGCCGGGACCGTCGAGGGCGAAGACGCGCGAGTGGCCGGCGCGCGAGATGCGCTCAACCAGCATGTCGCGATCGATGCCGGCGATCGGCGCCTCGCCCGCGGCGTAGACGTCGGCGATGATCACAGCGTCGGCGTCGCCGAAGCAGCGCGCGAAATCGTCGCGCAGATCGCGCAAGCGGGTATAGCGGTGCGGCTGCACCACGGCGATCACCGCGCCCGAGCCGCCATAGGCCTGGCGCGCGGCGCGCAGGGTGACAGCGATCTCCACGGGATGGTGGCCGTAATCGTCGATGACGGTGACGCCGTGCGCTTCGCCGGTGCGGGTGAAGCGGCGGCGCACGCCGGTGAAGCCGGCCAGGCCGCGCCGGATGGTTTCGTCGTCGATGCCCATCTCGTGCGCCACGGCGATGGCGGCGAGCGCGTTCTGCACGTTGTGCTGGCCGAACATCGGCAGGCGCAGGCCGTTCATCATCGCCGATTCGTTGGTCGCGCGATTCTCGATCATCACGTCGAAATCGGCGCCGTTGCGGTCGAGCTTGAGGTTCAGCGCACGCACGTCGGCGCTGGCGCCCAGCCCGTAGGTGATGATCTTGCGGTCGGCGACACGCGGGATGATCGCCTGCACCTCGGGATGGTCGCTGCACAGCGCGGCAAAGCCGTAAAACGGGATGTTCTCGACGAAGCGCACGAAGGCCGAGCGTAACGCGTCGAAGTCGCCGTAGTGCTCGAGGTGCTCGGGATCGATATTGGTGACCACGGCGATGGTCGCGGGCAGGCGCAGGAACGAGCCATCCGATTCGTCGGACTCGACCACCATCCACTCGCCCTGGCCGAGACGCGCGTTGGTGCCATAGGCGTTGATGATGCCGCCGTTGATCACCGTGGGATCGAGGTGCGCGGCGTCGAGCAGGCCGGCGATCATCGAGGTCGTCGTCGTCTTGCCGTGCGTGCCGCCGATCGCGATCGACCATTTCAGCCGCATCAGCTCGCCCAGCATCTCGGCGCGGCGCACGACGGGTGTGAAGCGCGCGCGGGCGGCAAGCACTTCCGGATTGTCGGGCTTCACCGCCGAGGACACGACCACGACCTGCGCGGCGCCGACATTTTCAGCTCGATGGCCGATCATGACCTTCATGCCGAGCGACGCCAGCCGCTTGCAGTTGGCGTTGTCGGCGAGATCGCTGCCCTGGACCTTGTAGCCGAGATTGTGCAGCACCTCGGCGATGCCCGACATGCCGATGCCGCCGATGCCGACGAAATGGATCAGGCCGATGTTCAGCGGCAAGGCTCTCACTGGGGCGCACTCCCGGTCATCACGCCGACGACGATGTCGGCCAGGCGCTGGGCGGCGTCGGGATGGCCGGCCTCGCGCGCCGCCTTCGCCATAGTCTCCAGCCGTTGCGGGCTGGTGAACAGCGTCACGAGATGCTGTCGCAGCGCCTCGGCCGTGAAGGCCTCGTGCGGCAGCAGGATTGAAGCGCCCACCTCGTCGACCGCAAGAGCGTTCGCGCGTTGATGGTCCTCAGTTGCGTGGGGGAAGGGGATGAGGACCGATGGCCGACCTGAAGTCGTAAGTTCAGCCACCGTCGACGCCCCCGCCCTCGCGACAACGAGGTGGGCCCCGGCCAAACGCGCCGGGAAGTCTCGGAAGAACGGCGCGCACTCGGCATCGATGCCGCGCGCCGCGTAGAAGGATTGCACCCGCTCGAGATCCTCGGCGCGACATTGCTGCGCCAGGCGCAGACGCTGCCGGAGATCATCGGGCAGAGAGGCGATCGCCTCGGGGATCACCGTGCTGAACGAGGCGGCGCCTTGGCTGCCACCGATCACCACCATGCGGATCGGCCCGTCGGCGCCGGGCGGCTCGTACGCCACCTCGCGCAAGGTGCGCACCGCATCGCGCACCGGATTGCCGACGAGATGAATGCGCGGGTCGCCGTCTTCGATATGGCGCACCCTGCGGAACGAGGTGGCGATGGCGCGCGCGCCGGCCGCGGCGACGCGATTGGCGCGGCCGAACACCGCGTTCTGCTCGTGCACGATGCGCGGCACGCCGCGAAAGCGCGCGGCCAGCAGGGTCGGCACCGAGGCATAGCCGCCGAAGCCGACGACGACCGCGGGCTTCACCTTGCCGATCACGCCAAAGGCCTCGGCCGTGCCCATTGCCAGGCCCAACGTATTGGCGATGCGGCGCGAGAAACCGCCGGCACTCGGGCTACCGCCGCGCACGTGATGGATCGGATGGCGCGCCAACTCGCCCTGCCATTGCTTGCCGCGATCGTCGGTGATCAGCGCCAGGCTGACGCCGCGCGCGGCGAGCTCGCCGGCCAGCGCCTCGGCCGGGAACACATGGCCACCGGTGCCGCCGGTGGCGAGGACGACGGGCTGGGCGGTCATGCCGCCTCCCCGAGGCCTGCACGCTCGCGGGTCAGCGCCAGCATCATGCCGACGGCCAGCGCCACGGCGATCGCCGAGGAGCCGCCGTAGGAGATGAACGGCAGGGTCATGCCCTTGGCCGGCATGAGCTGCACCGTCGACGCGAAGTTGATCGCCGCCTGCAGGCCGAACTGGATGGTGAGCCCACTGGCCGCGAGCATGATGAACAGGCTGGTCTCCTTCATCGAGCGCGACAGCGAGCGCAGCACGACGAAGATGAAAAGCGAGACGATGAACAGGCAGGTGATGAGGCCGAATTCCTCGCCCGCCACCGCCATCACGAAGTCGGTATGCGCATCGGGCAGCAGCGCCTTCACCGTGCCTTCGCCCGGGCCACGGCCGAACAGGCCGCCATTGCTGAAGGCTTCCAGCGCGGTGTTGACCTGGTAGTTGTCGCCGGCGTCAGGGCTGATGAAGCGATCGATGCGGCTCTGCACATGCGGCAGCATGGCATAGGCACCGACCATCGAGCCCAACGCGCCCAGCACGCCGAAGCCCACGACCCAGATCGGCAGGCCGGCGAGGAAGAACTGGCCGGCCCACACCGCGGCCACGACGATGGTCATGCCGAGATCGGGCTGGCCGATCAGCATGGCGACGACGACCGCGAACAGCACGGTCGACAGCAGATAGCCCGGGAAGGACGGGTTCAGCTTCTTCTGCGCGAAGAGCCAGGCCGAGATCACCGCGAGGCTGGGCTTGACGAACTCCGAGGGTTGCACGGTGCCGAAGCCGGGCAGCGACAGCCAGCGGCGCGCACCCTTGATCTCAGGGCCGATGACGTAGGTCGCGGCAAGTCCCAGCAGGCTGGCGGCGAAGATCAGCAGCGCCAGGCGCCGGACCATACGCGGTGAGGCCATCGAGGAAATCAGCAGCACGCCGAGCGCGACCGGCAGGAAGAGCAATTGGCGGCGCACGAAGTGGAACGACTCGGCGCCGATACGCTCGGCTGCCGGCGGCGAGGCAGCCATGGTCAGCATGATGCCCAGTGCCATGATCACCAGGATCGCGCCCAGGGTCCACCGGTCGACGGTCCACCACCAGCGGCCGACGACTGAGGTGTCGTTGCGCGAGACCGTGATCATGCGGCGGCTCCCGTCTCGACAATCGCACCCGGCAACGCACGCGCCATGCTGCGGAAGGCATCACCGCGCGCCTCGAAGTTCGGCCACTGGTCGTACGACGCACACGCCGGCGACAGCAGCACCACTGCGCCCCTGCGGTGCTCGCGCTGCGCCATGGCATGCGCCTGCTCGAGCGCCGTGCGCAGATCGCCCGAGCGCGTAAAGGATACGCGGCCCTCGAGCGTGGCAGCGAAAGGCTCGCTCGACGCGCCGACCAGGAAGGCGTGCACCACGCGCGCGAACCACGGCGCCAGCGGCGCGATACCCTCTTCCTTCGCCGTGCCGCCGACGATCCAGTAGATCGTATCGTAGGCCGCGAGCGCCTTCTCGGTGGCGTCGGCGTTGGTCGCCTTGCTGTCGTTGATGTAGACGATGTCGCCGACCACCGCGACGCGCTCCTGGCGATGCGCCAGGCCAGGATAGGTGCGCAGCCCTTGCTCCACCGCTGCCGCCGCCAGTCCCAGCGCGCGACACGCCGCCCATGCCGCGGCCGCATTCTGCCAGTTGTGCGCACCGGGCAAAGTCTTGATGCCGCGCAGATCGACCGTGGTTCCGGCGTCGCGCAGGATGCCGTCATGGACGCTGACACCTGCGGGCGTGTTGCCCTTCACGGTGATGCCGATCGTCTTGCGTGCGGCGCCGAGTCGAATCGCCTCGGCCTTCGACGCATCGTCGTCGACGCCGACAATCGCGACATCCGTCGGCCGCTGATTGTCAAAGATGTGCCGCTTGGCAGCGATGTAGCCCGCCAAATCGCCGTGACGATCGATATGGTCGGGGGTGATATTGAGCCAGACGGCGACGTCGAAGCGCAGGCTGGGTACCAGCTCGAGCTGGAACGACGACATCTCCAGTACGTAGACGCCATCGTCGCCCAGCGGCCGGAAGTCGAGCGACGCCGGACCAAGGTTGCCGCCGATCTCGCAGTCGACGCCGGCGCTGCGCAGGATGTGGCCGATCAGCGCCGTCGTCGTCGACTTGCCGTTGGTGCCGGTGACGCCGACGAAGCGTGCCTTCGAGCCGCTGCGCGCCAGCAGCTCGATGTCGCCGATCAGAGGCACGCCGGCGGCCTTGGCTGCAGCGGCAACTGGATGCGGCTTGGGGTACGAGTGCGGGATGCCCGGGCTCATCACCAACCCGGCGATGCCCGACCAGTCGATGCTCGCCGGATCGGCGATGCGCACGCCTTCGGCGGCGAGAGCCTCGCGCTTGGCGGCGTTGTCGTCCCACGCCGTGAACTCGATCCCTGCCGCCTTCAGCGCGCGCGCCGCCGCGAGGCCGCTGCGGGCAAGCCCGAGCACCACGAAGCGCGACCCGCGAAGGGCGGAGAGGTCGATCATCGGCGGCTCACCTCAGCTTCAGGGTGGCCAGGCCGACCATCGCCAGGATGGTGGCGATGATCCAGAAGCGGATGACGATGGTCGGCTCGGCCCAGCCTTTCTTCTCGAAGTGATGATGCAGCGGCGCCATGCGGAAGATGCGCTTGCCGGTGAGCTTGAACGACAGCACCTGCACGATCACCGATACGGTCTCGAGCACGAACAGGCCGCCGACGATGCCCAGCACGATCTCGTGCTTGATGATGACGGCGATGGCGCCCAGTGCGCCGCCCATGGCCAGCGAGCCGGTGTCGCCCATGAACACCATGGCCGGCGGCGCGTTGAACCACAGGAAGCCCAGACCACCGCCGATCAGCGCGGCGCAGACCACAGCGAGCTCGCCGGAGCCCGGGATAGCGTGGAGCTGCAAGTAGTTGGTGTAGACCGCGTTGCCGACAAAGTAGCTGATGATGCCGAACACGCCGGTGGCGATGATGACAGGCACGATCGCCAGACCGTCGAGTCCGTCTGTGAGGTTCACCGCGTTGGACGCGCCGACGATCACCAGCACCGAGAACAGGAAGAAGCCGATGAGGCCCAGCGGCACCAGCACGTTCTTGAGGAACGGCAGCGCCAGCTGGTAGCGCAGCAGCGGCGGCGAGATCTGGGCAATGAACGCCGCCGCCAGCAGCGAGAAGAGGACCGACGCCGCCAGCTTCACCCAGCCCGGCAGGCCCGCGGTGTTGCGCTTGGTGACCTTGAGGAAATCGTCGACGAAGCCGATCGCACCGAAGCTCAAGGTGATCAGCAGCACGATCCAGATGTAGCGATTGCGCAGATCGGCCCACAGCAACGTCGCGACGGTGAGCGAAATCAAGATGAGGAAGCCGCCCATGGTGGGCGTACCCTTCTTGGTCAGCAGATGGCTCTCCGGCCCATCCTCGCGGATCGGCTGACCCTTGCCCTGACGGCTGCGCAGCCAGTTGATCAGCCGGCCGCCGATCAGGAACGACAGCAGCAGCGCCGTCATGAACGCGCCGCCGGTCCGGAACGTGATGTACCGGAAGAGATTCATCGGTGAGAACTGGTCCGCCAATGGCGCCAGGAAATGAAACAGCACGTCCGTTCAGCCCTTTCCCGATCCGCTCGTCACCGCGCCCATCGCCAGGATCGCGTCGACGACCACCTTCATCTTCGAGCCCAGCGAGCCCTTGACCGCCACCACGTCGCCCGGCCGCAGCCCCTCGATCACGCGCTGCGCCAACCGCGCCGAGTCGGCGGTGTGCACGGCGCGCAGCGCCGGCGGCAGGGCCGCGCGCAGCTTCTCCATGTGCGGCCCGCACGTGAAGACCGTAGCCACGCCCGACGACTCGATGTCCGGCGCCAGCCCGACATGCATGGCGTCGGCCTCGGCGCCGAGCTCGCGCATGTCGCCCAGCACCAGCACGCGCCGGCCGCCCGGCGCAGGGTTCGTCATCGCGAGGTTCGACAGCATCGCGCGCACCGAGACCGGGCTGGCGTTGTAGCTCTCGTCGATCAGCTCGATGTCGCCGCCCCCCAATGCCACCCGACGGCGCGCGCCGCGCCCTGCCGGCGGTGAAACGCTGGCAAGCGCCGCCGCCGCGGCCTCCACGTTGGCGCCCAACGCCTCGACCGTGGCCAGCACGGCGAGGCTGTTGCGCGCCCAGTGCAGGCCCGGCGCGCCGACGCGATAGCGAAGTTCGCTGCCGAGAACCAGTGCCGCAACGTCGCTGCCGTTCGCATCTGTTCCACAGGCGGCCAGGCGCACATCAGATGCGGCATCCTCGCCGAAGCTGATGATGCGTGCGATTCCATGGCCGCGCGCGATTTCCGCCAGCGCGTCGAAATGCGGCGAGTCCCGCTCCAGGATCGCCGTGCCACCGGCCGCACCAGCAAAGATCTGGCCCTTCTCGCGCACAATGGCGTCGATCGTGCCGAAGTACTCAATGTGCACCGGCTGCACGGTGGTGATCACAGCCACGTCGGCGCGCACCATGCGCGCCAGCGGCTCGATCTCACCCGGATGGTTGGTGCCGACCTCGAAGACACCGAAGCGCGCATCGACGGGCAGGCGTGCCAGCGTCACCGGCACGCCGATGTGGTTGTTGAAGCTCGCCGCGGCGGCATGCGTCGAGCCCTGACGCGACAGCACATGGCGCAACGCATCCTTGGTGCTGGTCTTGCCGACGCTGCCGGTGATCGCGACCGCCTTGGCCGACGAGCGCGCGCGCGCCGCGACGCCCATCGCCGCCAGGCCTTTCAGCGAATCGGCGACGCGCAGCAGCGGCCCACCCGCGGTCTCTGCCGTCAGCTTCGGATCGTCGATCAGCGCCGCGGCAGCGCCACGCTCGAAAGCGGCGGAGACGAAGGCGTGGCCGTCGCGGTCGCCGCGCAGCGCGACGAACAGGTCGCCACGTTCCAGCGTGCGCGTGTCGATGGCGATGCCGGTCGCCAGCCAGGCCGGACCGAGCGCGACGCCGCCGGTCGCCGCCTGCGCATCGGCGGTGCTCCACAGCGGCCGTTTGACGAAGCCGACGCTCATGCCGCCGCCCCCGTGGCACGATCGCCCGACAATTCGCGCACGACTTCGGCATCGTCGAAGGGGTGCGTGACGTCGCCGATGGTCTGGCCGCGCTCGTGGCCCTTGCCGGCGACGACCACGAGATCGTCGGCGCTCTGCGCCGCGTCGAGCGCCGCGGCGATCGCCGCGCGACGGCCGTCGTTCACCTCGTGCACATGAGCGGTGCCCGCCGGTACACCGCGCATGATTTCGCGGCGGATCTCGGCCGGTACTTCGCTGCGCGGGTTGTCATCGGTGACGAACACGCTGTCGGCGAGGCGTGCGGCAATGCCGCCCATGATCGGCCGCTTGGCGCGATCACGATCACCACCGCAGCCGAACACGACGATCAATCGGCCGCGCGTGAAGGGCCGCATGGTGCGCAGCACGATCTCCAGCGCATCGGGCTTGTGCGCGTAGTCGACATAGACCGCAGCACCTGAACGCGCACGACCGACCAGCTCCAGCCGGCCCGGCGCGCCACGCAGCACGCTCAGCGTCTTGGCGGCACGATCCGCATCTTCGCCAGCAGCGATCACCAGACCCAGCGCAGCCAGCGCATTGGCCGCCATGAAGTCGCCGATCAGCGGCAACTCGATCGTGTGGGCACGACCGAAGAGCGAGAGCGTCAGCGTCTGGCCCTGCGCCGATGGCCGCGCCTGGTCGAGCTTCAGCTCTCGGCCTTGCATGCCGTAGGTCCACACGCGTACGCCGCGACGACGACAGATCTCGGTTAACGCGGCGGCGCGATCGGAATCGGCGTTGATCACCGCGGTGCCGTCGCGCGTCAGCAAGTCGGTGAAGAGCCGCGTCTTGGCCGCGAAATACGCGTCCATGCTGGGGTGGTAGTCGAGATGCTCGTGCGTAAGGTTGGTGAAGGCGGCGGCGCGCGGGCTCACGCCGTCGAGGCGGAACTGGTCGAGGCCATGGCTCGACGCTTCCATCGCCACGCGGTCGATGCCGGCGCGCTTGAGGCTCGCGAGGTCGGCGTGCAGCGCCACCGGATCGGGTGTCGTCAGACCCGGCGGCCGATTGAGCGCCGGCGAGACGATGCCCAGGGTGCCGACGCTGGCGGCTTGATGGCCCAGCGCCGTCCATATCTGGCGCGCGAAATCGGCGGTCGAGGTCTTTCCGTTGGTGCCGGTGACAGCGACGATGGTCGAAGGCTGCGGCCCGGCGAAGGCGCGCGCGATCAGCGACAGGGCGCGGCGCGGTTCGGGCTGGCGCAGCACGACGATACTCTCGGGCACGCCCTCGAGCACGGCGTCGCGGCCGGCGAGGATGGCGATCGCGCCCGAGCGCACGGCCTGCGCGGCGAAGCGCGCGCCGTCGACCTTGCTGCCGGGCAGCGCGGCGAAGAGATAGCCTGGCTTCACCGCGCGCGAATCCGCCGTCACGCCGGCGATCTCGCGATCGGCGGCGTGGTCGAGATTGATCGGCAGCAATTCGCTCAAGCGCAAGTCAGCGGCCTCCCGCCTGCGGGGTGGAGCCGAGGATCTGGTCAATCGTCACGCCGGCCGTCTTCGCCGCGCCGGGCTTGGTCGTCACCGACGGCGGTGCAGGCGCGGGAGCCGACTTCGCAGCCTCGCGCGCCGCCGCCGCATCGGCCGCCGCCATGCTCTTGGCGGCCAGCGCCGGGTCGACCGGGGGGATACCATACAACACGGTGAGTTCCTGGATGATCGCCTTCACCGAGGGGGCCGCCACCCAGCCGCCGGTGGCGTAGCCGCCGGTGTCCTTGGTGCCCTTCGGCTCGTCCATCGACACCATCACGATGTAGCGTGGCGAGCGCATCGGGAAGACGCCGACGAAGGAGCTGATCAGCGCCTTCTCGCGATATCCCGACTTGCCCGGCTTCTCGGCCGTGCCGGTCTTGCCGCCGACCTCGTAGCCCGGCACGTCGGCTTCCTTGCCGGTGCCCTCGGTGACGACCAGCCGCAGCAGATCGCGCATATGCGCCGACGTCGTGGCCTTGATCACGCGAACGCCGCTGTCCGCCGCGCGCGGTCCGTCGCGCTTCAGCAAGGTCGGCGGGTAGTAGACGCCGCCGTTGATCATCGCCGCCGTGCCGGCGACGACGTGCAACGGCGTCACCGACATGCCGTGGCCGAAGGCGATCGTCAGCAGGTTGATCTTGCGCCAGTGCTTGGGATAGAGCGGCCGGCCGACTTCGGGCAGCTCGATCGGCACCGGCTTGAGCATGCCGATCTTCTCGAAGAACGCGCGCTGGCCATCGATGCCGACCTCCAGCGCCATCTTGGCCGAGCCGATGTTGGACGAGTACTTGAAGATGTCCGAGATCGTCATCGCGCGATTCTGGCCGTGATAGTCGCTGATCGTGAAGCGATCGATCTTGATCGGCTGGCTCGCGTCGAAGACCGACGTCGGCGTGAAGCGGCCGGTGTCGAGCACCATCGCGGTGTTGAAGATCTTGAAGGTCGAGCCCTGCTCGTAGACACCCAGCGTCGAGCGGTTGAACAGTGCCTCCGGCGAGATCGTGCGATGGTGGTTGGGGTCGTAGGCCGGCAGCGAGGCCATCGCCAGCAGCTCACCGGTGTTGACGTCCATCACCACGGCGGTCGCGCCGATGGCCGAGAACTTCTGGACAGCGCGCACCAGTTCCTGCTCGACGAAGCGCTGCAGGCGCATGTCGATCGACAGGGTCAGCCGCTCGCCTTGGCGCAGGCGCTGGTCGAAGGACTTCTCGATGCCGGCAGTGCCGACATTGTCGATGTCGGTGTAGCCCAGGATATGCGGCGCCACCGCGCCTTGCGGGAAGATGCGCCGCTCCTGGTTCTGGAACTCGAAGCCGGGCAGGCCCAGGCGGTTGACCGCGTCCTGCTCGCGCGGGCTGAGCGCACGCTTGACCCAGATCCAGCTCTTGCCGGACTCGAGCTTCTCGCGGATGTCCTCGGGCTTGAACTCCGGCAGCACGCCGGCGATCTTGCGCGAGGCTTCCTCGACGTCGATCACCTGGCGTGGATTGACGAACAGCGAGGCCACCGGCAGCGAGGTTGCCAGCACCACGCCGTTGCGGTCGACGATCTCGGCACGCTCGGCGCGCACCGTGTTGCCCGCCACCGCCGTGCCCGGCCCGGTGTTTTCGCCGGCCTCGCGCAGCAGCGACACATGCGCCATGCGCAACGCAATGACGGCGAACAAGACGGCAAACACCGCGCCGGCGGCCGACAGACGCGCGCGTGCGACTTCCAGCGCGTCACGCGTCACTGTCGCCGGGCGGCGGGGAATGGATGGTGGCACATCGTCGGCCGCGGGCGTGTCGACATCGTCGGCCGGACGACGGCGCCACAGCCGCGCGATCACCGATGGTCTCCGGCCGTCGGCACGGCTGGTGGGGCGGGCGGCGTCGGCGTGGCGGCCGCAGGCGGCGGCGCATCGTCATCGTCGATGCCCGAGGTCACCGGCTCGTCGACCATCGGCTTGGCCTTTGAAGGGGTGGAGGCTGGCGTTTTCACGCCAGCCTCCTTTCGCGCTGCGGCGGGGCGAGGAGTCACCGACGCTGAGGGGGCGTCGGCCTTTGAGGGGGCGTCCGACCCGGTTTTTCCGGTGTCTGTGGTGACCGCCCCGCCCGCACGCCGCAGCGGAATCTGGCTGATGCTGCTGATCTGGCGCATCGTGATGGGTTGCAAACGGATGTACCTGGCGTTGAGCGCCTCGATGCGATTGACCTCGCCGAGATGCGCGTACTCCACGCGCAGGATGTTGGTGGCGCGCTGGTTGTCGACGATCTGACGGTTGAGCGCCTCGAGACGCTCCTCCAGCCGCCGCTCGTGATACTTCACGACGAACAGGCCGATGCCGGTGAAGATCGCCGCCGCGATCCAGAACAGGATGCCGCGGTTGATCATGCCGCCTCTCCTATCCGTTCGCCGACGCGCAGCTTGGCCGAGCGCGCCCGCGGATTGCGCGCGATCTCCGCCTCGCCCGGCTCGATCGGCCGGCGCGTCACCAGCCGCCAGCCAAGACGGCGCGGATCGGCGCGGCGCGCATCGGGCAGATGACGCGAAGGACGCGGCCCTTCCTCGGCGCGACCGCGCAGGAAGCCCTTCACCACGCGATCTTCCAGTGAGTGGAACGAGACCACCGCGAGGCGGCCGCCCGGCGCCAGCACGCGCTCGGCGGCGGCAAGGCCGCGCTCGAGCTCGCCGAGCTCGTCGTTCACGTGGATGCGCAGCGCCTGGAAGGTGCGTGTCGCCGGATCGATCGCCGCGCGCGAGGCTGCCGGGCCCAGTGCGCGGCGCACGATGTCGGCGAGCTGGCTGGTGCGTTCGATGCGTGCATTCTTGCGCGCACCGACGATGGCGCGCGCCACGCGGCGCGACTGGCGCTCCTCGCCATAGCGATAGATCAGGTCGGCGAGCTCGCCTTCGTCGGTGTCGTTGACCACGTCAGCGGCCGACGCGCCGCTGGCCGACATGCGCATGTCGAGCGGGCCATCGAAGCGGAAGGAGAAGCCGCGCTCGGCGCTGTCGATCTGCATCGACGATACGCCGAGGTCGAGCGCCACGCCGTCGACCGTGCCCGAGGCGACGTCGTTGGCCGCCAGCAACGTGTCGAGATCGCCGAAGCGACCCTCGATCAGGCGCAGGCGGCCGGCGTATTGCGCGACCAGAAGCTGGCCGGCATCGATCGCGGTGGGGTCGCGATCGATGCCGATTACGCGGCACGAAGCCGCGCCCAGCAACGCACGGGTGTAGCCACCCGCGCCGAACGTGCCGTCGACATAGAGCGCGCCGTCGCGCGGCAGCAGCGCCGCGACGACCTCGTCGACGAGAACCGGGATATGGGCCGCGCTCATCGACCGTCTCCCGGGAGCGGCACGACGCGGCGGTTGGCGATGCGCGTCATGAAGCGCTCGCGCTCGCGATCCGACTGTGCGGCCCAGGCCGACGCGGTCCAGATCTGGAAGTAGGAGTTGCGGCCGACGAAGGCGAGCTGTGCGGGTTTCTCGCCGCCGCCATTGATGCCCAGCGCCGTCCACAGCGTGGCCGGCAGCGACAGGCGGCCTTCGCTATCGAAGGACACGTCGATGGCGACGCTCGAGAGATAGGCCGCGTCGTTGTCGCCTTCGACGAACAGCTCGGTCTCCAGGGTGCCGGCGCGCGCCTCGCTGTCGCTGCGCAGCTTGGCCATGAGCTGGCCGAAGCCACCCTTGCCACGCGCGTCGATCGCGGTGTGGGTCAGCGACTGGAAGGCAATGAAACCGTCGAAGCCGTCCTGGCTGAGATGGGCGCGCCAAGCGGCCGGGACGGATACACGCCCCTTGCCGTCCACCTTCATCAGGTATGTGGATAGGAACATGTCCCATCCCCCATGCGCCCGGTTTTTGAGCCCCCTCCGCCCCACGCGGAACCGGTGGCATCCCCCGCCGACTTCAGCGGCTTACGGGATATCATGGGATATCATGGGAAATAGCGGTCGTCAAACTTTTGCACAAGCAAAAACGGCCGCTTGGTGAATGGGTTAGCCTCAGCCGGGCTGCAGTCAATCCTCCTGCTAATGGTGCGCGACCATGCGGCCGCCCTCTACCGGCTGCGGCGTCAACCGCCGGATATTCAGATCAAGCATATACATCATACGCAGAACGGATTGAATCACGGTTTGTTCGATGCGTCGAGCGGCTAAAGCACAAACGAAAGGCCGCCGGACGGTGAGACGCTTCCGTCCGGCGGCCCTACGTCGGCCAACTCGCTGCAGCGGCGAGTCGGCCGCGCAATCCGAAATGTTAACGTGCAGAGGGGGTACGGGCCGCACGCGGCAGCCGCGACACGCTGACCCGTCTCGATAGGTCCGCTCAGCGCGGTGTGGTCGCGGCACCAACGCCGGCGCCGATGGCGCCGCCGATCAGCGCACCGCCCAGAACCGAGACGCCGCCGGTCATTGCACCCAAGACTGCACCGCTCGCGGCGCCAATGCCGCCGCCAGTGACCGCGCGCTGTCCCCAGGTGTTGCCACACGCCGAAAGCACCAGCGACAGCACGATAAGGGTCGGCGCAACCCTGAGGCCGACGAGGGTCCTGGTCATCGTCTCTTCTCCACCTTTTCTGGGGGCAATCGCGCGCCGACCACCCGGGATCCTCGACAAACTGGAAGCCATGCATGGCGACAATATGGCCGCCGACCATTCACTGGAGCGTAGTATCCACCGTATCTCGCGCTTGTCGCCACCCTATTCATTGACGAAAATCCGCATCATGTCCGCAGAAGTCGGACGAGCGCGGGAGAGCGCCATGACATCACCCGTTGTGAAAGTGACAGACCTCGCCTGGGGCCGCCTGCGCGCGCCCGATCTCGACGTGATGGAGGAGTTCCTCACGCATTTCGGCATGGTGCGCTCGGCGCGCACCGACACCGCGCTCTACATGCGCGGCTCCGACGCGCCGCATCACATCCATGTCACCGAAAAGGGCGACCCGAAATTCGTGGGCTTCGCCTACCACGCCAGGAGCGAGGATGATCTCGCCAAGCTCGCCGCGGTGCCCGGCGCCTCCGGTGTCGAGAGCATCGACGAGCCCGGCGGCGGCAGGCGCGTGCGGCTGCGCGAGCCCAATGGCTACCAGATCGAGGTCGTGCACGGCGTTGCCGAGCTGCCGCCCCTCGCCGTCGCGCGCGATCCGCACAACACCGGCGACGAGCCACTGCGCCGCAAGGGCCGGCTGATGCGGTTGTCGAAATCGCCGACGATGATCAAGCGTATCGCGCATGGCGTGATG